>JAFGXH010000077.1 GCA_016936735.1 bacterium | reverse complement strand
TTGTATTTAAAAAATTAATATAAATACAGCTAAAAATAAGATTAAATTAACAGAATATTGACAGTTTTTTTGATTACTAAAAAAAAATAGTTAAAATTAAAATAAATATCATTTTTTTGTCAAATAACTGCTATAAGATTGACAAAATTTATCTTGTATAATATACTTGAATAGATTCTTTTTATTGAATATGAGGGAATTTGAAAACTATTAAATCTCTTATTTTGTTACTATTAATTTCAGCATGTAGTGGAGAGGAGCTTGTTCCTCTTGATTATGATATTATTCCTGAATATAAAAAAGTAAATATAACTATTTATAACTATTGTTTATCAAGCAAACAGGAGTTTATTGATATTTATGCCTCTAATTACTCTGCAAAATTTGATAAAGATAGAATTATTGTTGATTTTGATAGAGATGGTCTTCCAAATGCCTATGAAAATGTTGAAAAATATGGAACATCTTCATCAAATTATGATGCAAATGGAGATGGTTATAGAGATCAACTTATATACCTTTCAGGTATTGATATTGAGAATCAACAATATTTAAAATTATGTTATTATAAAAATGAAGATAGTGATTTAGATGGATTAAATGATTGTGAAGAGGAGAATTTAACTCATACAGATCCATACTATTTTGACACTGATTTAGATGGTATTCCTGATGATTTAGAGATAAGATTTGGATTAAATCCCAATGATTATGCAGATGCTTTTTCAGATATTGATGGGGATGGAGTTATAAACTCTCAAGAGGTTAGATTAAATACACCTATTAATCTTTATAATACAAGAGCAATAGACTCTTTATCTTATAGATATAATGTAACTCTTAATAGAGTTGGAGATTTTAATGGTGAAACATATCGCTGTTTTGATGTAGAGATAAATAATATATCTCTTTTAGATGTTTCTAATGGAAATCTAATTCGTTTAAATATAATTGAGAAGAAATCTTTAATATCAATGATGAGAACATTTAGAACTATTTTTGAATATGATAAAATAGAAGATAACCAAAAAGTCTATATTGATTTTAGAACACTTATAGAGGGTAGATAATTATGATTACAAAATTAAATATATTTATATTGTTGATATCTCTATTTATTTTTAGCTCTTGTGGAAAAGAGCCATTAAAAAAATTAGATCGATATCAGATTTTATCAAACATGACAGTTAATACTCATGTTGATTTTTGTACAATTGAGGCAAATAAAATTAAATCAAATCTTAAATATATTTTTATTCTTGATAAATCAGGAAGTAATCAAGATCTCTCTTTTGCTCTTGGAACAGATCCAAATGGTGAAAGAAGATATGCACCTCTTTTATTATATCTTGATGAGGCTCCAGAGGATGAGACAGTTTTTTACTCTTTAATAAATCTTTCAACTAATGCCTCACTTGTTTCTGGTTTTACAAATGACAAAAACAGTTTTGAAGAGGCTGTATTAACAGAGTCAAATCCAAATGAAACAATACCTCCAACCCCATCTGATGGTGGATGGACAAATTTCTCTGCAGCTCTTAATTTAGCAAGAGATATTATTTCAGATGATATACAATTAGCAAAAGATGCTGATGAGATTGTAAGCTCATATTATGTTGTTATTTTTATTAGTGATGGTGCACCATGGGTTGGAACAGAGGATCTTCAAAGTAAAGCTGATATTTTAGATCAGGTTGATTCTCTTATCGCTTTTGAAGAGGAGAATAGAGAATATGTTGATTCAGTACAAGTTCATACTGGATACTACTATAATCTTGGTGGTTTTGATCCAAATGCACAAGTATATATGAATGATATGGCTGAGAATGGAAATGGTAGTTTTTTTGAGTTTGGAGCGGGTCAAATAATAGATTTCTCTAGATTCTCTGTTCCTGAAAGAAATGTAAAACATCTATTAAAAGATATTATCATAACAAATATCAATACAAAATGGAATAATGACTCCCTTCAAATTGATAGTGATGGGGATGGTCTTGTTGATATTATAGAGAATGATTATCACTCAGATATACACAATCCAGATAGTGATGGAAATGGTATTTCAGATGGAGTTGAATATTATACAACAGGAAAACCATGTAAAACATTAGTTTGTACTATTCAAGGACAGGATCCATGTGAGGAGTATAAATGTGACTATACAAGAGCAGAACCATATGAAGCCTGTAATAGTTGGTTGGCAACAGGGAATGAGAAATGTGAAGCTGAAAGAGAAGAGAATCGACTCTTGTGTTTAGAGAGTTGTAGTCAAACTCAGAATGAGTGTAATACATTATGCCAACAGGAGGAGTGTCCAACTCTACCAACAGAGATAAATGGAGTTCCAATAAAAAGAATTTTAGATTTAGATGGAGACTATCTTAATGATTGCGAAGAGAGAGTTGTTTTAAAAAGTAAACATGATAGCTTTGATTCAAATGATGATTGGATTCCAGACCATTTAGGATTTAACTCATATCTTGGATTTGTTGAGGGAAGTGAAGGGGAGTATCTTTTAGATCCAGACTGGGATGGTGTAAGTAATTATGATGAAGTTAAGAATAGTACACCAATAAAATATGATAATAGTAGAATATATGGGATAAAACCATATCAATACAATTTAAAAGTTGTTAAAGATGATAACATTCAAACATGTTTTGAACTTGATGTTGTTGGTATTCCTATTGGTAGTCGAGAGGATACTCTTAGAGTTTATATAATGGAGAGTACATCAATTATAAAAAATAAAAAATTTATGAGAACAGCAGAAAAACAGGTTATAGATGAAAATGAGGTTGTAAAATTTATTAATGATGATTTTTAAAATATTGATTAATAAAATAGATTTTATTTTTGATTTTTGTTAAATTTATATTATGGATGTTTTTATATAGTTTTATATTTTGATTATTATTTTAGGTTTTTATTATTTCTACATATTTTATGTAGATAAATCTATAACTTTTAGGAGGTATATCATGTTGCGTAATATTATCTACATCATGATGGCAACACTGTTGCTCTTTTTAGTTTCATGTGATGAAACAACAACCTCAGGAGATTATGAAATTATTGTTACAGCAAATGCAAAAGTTGGTGATAATGTCACAATTACTGTTGCTGAAAAGGATAAACTTGTTAGTTATAAGTGGGCTCTTGTTTATGAATTAGGAAATTCATTAACCTCCTGTAGTGCTTTTAATACTCCAGAGATTAATTGTACTATTGAGGAGGGGGGAGAGGTTACTATTTGGTTAAGAACCAAAAATAGAAATGGAGATGAGTTTTTAATAACTAAAAAAATCTCTGTTTTAGATATGGATAAACCATTAAATCAACCACCATTAATTGTGGCCTCTTTAAATTCAGCATCCTCAAGTGAAGCAATTGTTTCAACTCAATTTGCAAGAGAGAAAGGTGTATTAAATTTTCCTGTTAATGAGGAGATTACATTTGAATTTTCAGAAACAACAGATGATACAACTCTTGACAATACTCTATTAAAATATGAGATAGAGATTGGTTCTCAAGCAGGATTCCAAGTTATATCAAATCCATTTAAATATACATTTACTCAAACTGGTTACTATACAACTACACTTAGAGTAACAGATGAGGATGGAAATAGTGCAACAAAAACTTTTGTAGTTTATGTTAAATGTGCTGATAACTCAATTAATCTTCAAATTAATCCAGCATTAATATCAATAACTGCAGACTCTATTAATAATTTTTTTACATATAGTGCATCTGGTGCTGTAAGTGGTGGAGATGAGACTCATTATAGATATAGATGGGATTATAATGGTGATGGAATTTATGATAGTGATTGGCTTGAAGAGGCATCAATAAGAGAGTATACTGTTTTTGAGGGTTCAAGAGATGCAAAACTTAAAGTATGGGAACAACAATGTAATAATGTTTCAGAGGTAGTTTTTGAACATAATTTTGTTATTCCTCTTGCAGATGCTGTTCCTGGAACTTTACAAGGCCCTCAAATTCCAGGATACTTTTTTATTCAGGGATATCCAGAGGGAAAAGATAACTTCCAATCAAAAATTACTGAAGTTGATTTTATTGCAACAAAGCATGATAGTGCACCTGTTGAGGAGCAGTGGAGAGTTCTTTGTGATTATAGACCAAATGATGGTTTAGCAACAATCTCAATTAAAGGATTAAATCAGTATGAAAGAGAGGGAGAGGATGGAGAGCTTCATGGAGTTCTTCTTACTCTTGATAATATTGATATAAGCTCTTTTCCATCAGTTACAACTTTAAGTAATGTTAGTGCAAATGTTGCAAATTTAAACTACTATTCTGATGAAGATTATGATAAAACAAGTAGAGTAACCTATCGTAAAGATGGGGATTGTACTTCAACTATAACAATAGAGGTTTTAGCAGGAGAGGGGAGTTGTTCTAATGGCTCTTCAACATTTTCAGATGTTATTATTATTGATGGAACATACTCTTGTGATAATCTAAAAGGAACAAATGATGAGAATATATCTTTTAAAAGAGGTGCATTCTATTGTGAAGTTGGAAAAGGTGATGCTTGTATTGGTGGAGGCGGAGGTGGAGGTGGAAACCCTCCAGAGGAGTTCTAAATTATTATTTAAATGATTTATATTTTTGTTTCTAAAGTTACAGCTTTTATGTTAATTTGTTATATATTGTTTAAAATCTTTTTAAATAAAAAGATTAAAGCTATTTAAAATTTAAATTAAGGAGAGTTTATGCTTGATTTTATTAGGGATGGTGGTCCATTTATGTGGGTTATTCTTAGTACATCTTTTTTTGCAATTGCAATTATGTTTGAGAAAATATACTCTATATTTTTCTACTATAAACCTAAAGTTACATTTTTTAATGATGTTTTAAAACATGTACGCCAGAAAGATTTGGCAGCAGCAAAACTTCTCTGTAGTGGTACTAGCCATCCTTTAGCAAAAATAATAGCTGTTATTTTAAACAACTATAACAAACAGAAAGAGGCTATGGAGTCTGAAATAGCTAAAGAGGTTCAAAAACTTGTTCCTAAAATACAAAAACATACATCCTATCTTCATATGATTGGTAATGTTGCAACACTATTAGGATTGATTGGTACAATTCAGGGATTGATACTATCATTCTCATCTCTTCAAGGAAGTGGTGCTGCAAATAAATCAGAGATGCTTGCATCAGGTATTTCAACAGCTATGAATACAACAGCATTGGGTCTTGTTATTGCTATTCCTTGTATTATTGCATTTACAATATTTGTAAATAATGAAACAGATATTATGCAAAAATATAATGAAATAATAACAGAAACTGTTCATGTTCTTGAATTTGAAACAGTAGAAAAAGAGGTTATTCAATAGTTATTTTGAATAATAGTGTTTTGCAAGAAAATTTTATAATAGAAGCAGTAAGAGATAGTTATAATATGATTTTTTGTTATTTTTTATTTTTATAAAAAATTCAGTTATTATTATCTTTTATTGATAAATTATGTTGTTGAATTTATAGGAACTATTATGTCTTTAAAAATGAATATTCCAAGTAGAGATCAAGAGGATGTTGATGTTCTTTTACCTGTTATGAGTCTTTTACTTATATTAATACCTGTTCTTGTTGGTAATATGGCTTTTTATCATCTTCACTCTGTAAGTGTAAATACACCTGGAGCTAGTGTCAATGAAGAAAACTCTACTCCTCAAAAAAAGAGTGAAATGAAAGTTATGTTAAGAGTTAAAGTTGCTTCAGAAAATTTTATAATTGATCTTTTAAATGAAGATACTGGTGACTCTATTTATAATAAGGATATTGTAAGAGATAGAAACGGAATTGTTAGTATGAGAAAAGAGTTAAAAAGACTTCATGAAGAGTATAAGAAATTAGATGTTATACTTTTATCATCATATAAAGAGCTAAAATATGGAGAATTACTTCCAATTCTTGATGAAGGAATAAAAACAATTGTAGCTGGAGAAAATGATGAACCTGTTTTTAAAATTGTTGTTGTTCCTGAGGGGGTATAGTGCAAACTAAAAACTATTTTAATTCATCATCCTCTAGAAGTAGTCATGCTAAAATTAATATAACATCTCTTATGGATGTTCTTACTATTATATTAATATTCTTACTTACTAACTACTCTGATGAGCCACCAGAGCAGGATCCTCCAAAAGGGGTAACTATCCCAATTGTGGTTGCAAAATCTAAAAAGAATCTCTCTAAAAACTATACTAAAGAGATAAGAGTTGTTTTTGCATCAGATAGAATAGAGATAGGTGATCAAGTTATTCCATTTGAATCATTTGATGAGCAAAGCTCTCAAATATTATCACTTGCTAGTGACAAATTAAAAGAGGCAATTGATGTTCTCAAACCAGAGGAGAAAAAAGATTCTGCAATTATTCTTATTGCAGATAAGGATGTTGATTATAGTATGATTAGTAATTTGATGCAGGCTGCCTCTATTGCAGGTGTTACAAATGTTGAGTTTTTAGGAACTTTAGAGGAGAAAGAGTAGATGTTAAATATATTAAAAAAAACACTATTACTTATGTTGTTTATTTTTTTTATATATCCAGTATCTGTTTTTTCAGATGAAAAAAATAGTACAACAACAGAAAAAGAGGGTGATGTAATTGAGATTAAGGGTGAGAGTAGGAATTTTAATATGAAACTTATTCTTAAAGAGAAAAAAGATAAAATAACATTTGTTAAAACAAGAAGAGATTTTAGAGAAGAGATTCTTTCTAGTGAGCCTTAATTGTTTTATTTGGATATAAATTATGTTAAGAAGTTTTTTTAAAAATAATCAGATATTTATTAGTTACTTGAGTAATCTTTCTGGTATTGAAAGGTTTTATCCTGTAGTCTCTGTAAAAAAAAATATGAGTGAAAAAATAGAGCTTGATATGGGAGTTTTTACTATATCATCCTCAAAATCTTTAAGAAAAGGTATTAAAATCATATTTAAAGATGATTTGTATATAGTTGAGCAGGGTAAAATAGTCTCAATAAAAACAGATGAAGGGGTTTTTTTAATCAGAATTATTCATGATTGGACTCTTAATAGTAATCATGAATTTCCTAAATTCTTTTACTACTCTATTGCTATCCATTTTTTATTTATTTTAGCATTTACATTACCTGCAGTACTCAAAGGAAAGCCAAATACAGATAAAGTTGAGGAGCAGATAGAGGAGAGAGTTACAGATATGATCTCTAAACTTGAAGCAAAAAATCCTGAACCAGTAAAAAAAGAGGAACCTGTAAAAGAGGTTAAGCAGATTGTTGTTCAAAAAAAAGAGAAACAGGAGGGATTTTGGCCATCAAAATCTCCAAAATCTGAAGGAAGTAGACCTAAAAGAGTTGCAACAAATTCAGGAAAAGTATCCTCTTCAAATGGTAAATCTAGTGGAGGTGCCTCTTCTGATAAAGCTGGTGGAGTAACAGGTTCTCTTGATTTCTTATCTGCAAATCCATCCTCTAATATAGCCATAAATAGTGGTGGTGGAGGTAATGATAACTCTAAAAAAAGAGGATATGGATCAGGAGGTGTCTCTGTTAAAGGAATATCAAAAGATTCTGGTGCACTTCAGGGTGGTGGAGATTATGGTGGTGCCATTGAAACTAAGGGAATTGGTGAAATTAAAAATGCTCAATATGGAACTGGTGGAGGAGGAACTGGTGGAGGTTACTCTAAAACATTAAACTCTATTGAGGGTAAAGTCTCTGCAGAAGCAATTGGAAACTCAAATAAAGGTGGAGTTACAGGTGTTTTAAGGAGTGGTGGTTCTCTTGAAACAAAAGGTGAGGGGAAAATATCAAAATCGGCTATTCAAGAGGCTATTAATAAAAAAATCCATCGTCTTACCTACTGTTATGAAAAGGCTCTTTTGAAAAAACCAACTCTTTCAGGTATTGTGAAAATAAGTTGGACTATTAAACTTAATAGAAAAGTTAAAGATGTAAAAATTGTCTCATCTCAGATAAAAGATTCTCAACTTCATGACTGTTTAACAAAAGAGATAGCAAAAATATCATTTCCAGCCCCTAAAGGTGGAGATGCAGTTGTAACATACCCATTTAAATTTAAACCAGATATGTAATTGATTGATGAAGTTCTCAATAGGGGTTTTTATGATATTTAATTTAATAAAAAAACATTTCTGCTTAATACTATTTTCTGTATTAGTTTTTTCTAATACATTAAAAGCTGAGGAGGAGTTATGGGGATCATTAGATGGAAGCAAAGTATCTGCAATAGAGTACTCATTACCTGCTGATCAACATGCTTTTAATTTTGGAACTGAACTATATCCATTTAATCCCTATTACAATGGTATAGGAGCCTTTTTAAGCTATCAGTACTATTTAGACAAAAATCTATCTTGGGAAGTGATTAGGTGTACATATATTTTTTCTGTTCAAACAGATCTTACATCTCAATTAGCAGAGAAATATGAGGTGGCTCCTGAGAAAATAGATCGTCTTTTTTGGATGATTAAATCTAATTTAAAATACTATTTAGTTTATGGTAAATCTCTACTTTCAGATGAGTTTATAAACCAATTTAGAGTTGCATTTATTGGTGGAGCAGGTGTTGCATTTACAAAAGATAGCTCTTTCCTATTTAATGCAGATTTTGTTCTTAATTTGGGAATATCTTTTGAAGTCTATATTCATGATACTTTACTTTGGGGATTAGATTTTCAAGATGCTATAGTAATAAATAGCTCAATTCTTGATTCTGTTTTAACTTATCCCTCTTTTAGTCTATTTCTCAAAAAAATGTTCTAGGAGTGATTATGAATATAAAAAAGACAGTTCTTTATTTGAGTATTTTTCTCTCAATAACTGTTAATGCTCAATGGAAGGGTGAGATTCCAGAGAATTTTGTTGATGCAGAGAGATGGGAAAAACTACTTGATAAACTGATTGATAACAAAATGTACTATAGTGCAATGGCTGCATCACAACGAATTTTAACCCTCTTTACCGAATTAAGTATTAAAGAGAAAGCATATAAATCTATTATTACAATTACTGATGAAGGGTATCCTTTTCAAGTAAGAAATCTATATATCTCTGGTGATATAGACCCAAAAATGGGGTTTAATATTATCAATAACTATAACTTTTATAAAGGTTATGTTAATGAGAAAAAGGGGCTTCATAAGTGGGCTGAACACTATTTCTCTAAAGTTGATAAAGAGAGATTTCATAAATATCTTTTTTATCAAGCAATAAATCTATATCAAGAGAATAAGCTTTATGATTCACTTCAAATTTTAAAAAAAATTCTTAGACTTGATTTAGGTGTTGAACATACAGCTTTTATTAAAAAAACAGCAAGAACAATGGCTAGAATATATTTTGAATTGGGAGATTTTCAAGTAGCTCTTGATATCTATATGAATTTTCTTTTAAAAACTAATCCAATTAAAGATACAGATTGGCTTGAGACTGCTTGGACTTTATATCATCTAAAATACTATAATAGAGCATTAGGAATGCTTTATAATTTAGAGTCTAAAACATTTAGTGAGGTTGTATATCTCGAGAAATTTATTTTAAGAGCTTTGATTTATAGAGAGCTTTGTCAAACAGAGCTTATGAATGGTCTTGCAGATAGTTTTATGAAAAAATTTGGTTATATTGTTGATGGTTTGAAGGTAGGAAAAGATATCAACTCTTTTGATGGAATTAGTGGTCTTTTAAGTGAGCAAAATAAAGACTATTTTCAATATAGTTATCTTTATAAGAAACTTTCAGAGGAGGAGACTCAAATAAAGAGAAAAATGGAGGAGAATTTAGATTTTAGCATAGATTCTGAACTATTTGATTATTTAATTTCAACTGAGAAAAACTTTCTTCAAGAGAATGCAAAAATGTTTGAAGAGGCAAGCAAAAGAGAGACTGTAAAATATTTAGTTCTCCTATATGAGAATTTAAGATTTTTAAAGTATGATGTTGTTCTTGAAAAATTTAATCCAAATACTGTTTTTATGGAGAAAGAGGAGGCTAATCTTAATCCAGAAAAAGATAAAAAAGGTGTTTTCTCTTTTTACTGGCCACAACAAAAGGGGATTTTTTGGTCAGATGAAAGAAAATTTTATAAAACTTGGTTAAATGATCAATGCAGAAGTGAGTAAGGGGAGTTAATGAAAAAAATTATTATACTATTTTTATTTCTTTTTGTGACTCAGTTTGCATTCTCTAATACAGAAAAATTGGTATCACTAAAAAAAAATAAATGTAATACAAAAAAAGCCTGTAAAATCTATAAATCATGCTCTAAAACAGATTTTTGTTTAAAATTATCATCAAAAGATGAGAATAAAAAAGATGAACAACAAAAAAATGATCAAACAAAAACAGAAAAAGAGAGTTCATCTGAATTAAAACAGAGTAATAAAAATGAGACTATTGTAGATAAAAATGAGCAACAATCAACAGATACAAAAGCTATTGATTCTACTAAAGAGTTAGCAAATCAAAATGAAACTTCAGAAAATGAAAAATCTGATGTTACATCTGAAAATGATAAAAAAGATGTAAAAGTAAAAGATACAACAGCAAAAGGGATTGAAAAAACAGATTTCAAGGCAAAACTATCTCTTATGCTAAGTAATATTGAAACATCTATTAATATATTAAAAAAACAGATAAGTGATAATCCACATGCTCCATTTCTTGCTGATTTATATTTAGAGCTTGGAAATCTTCATCTTCAAAAAGCAAATACACTCTATTATATCCAAATGGAGAGAATGGAGAGTGATAATAATAGTAATAATAAAAAAAGTTTCTCCTCTGTTATTGAGGCAAGTAAAGAGGCAATAAGCACTTATGAGTTTTTAGTTAAAAATTTTCCAGATTATGGAAAAATACCTGAAATTCTTTATTATCTCTCATTAACATATAACTCTATTGATGAACAGGCAAAATTTTTAATAACTGCAGAAAAACTAATTGATACCTATCCAGATACAAAAGAGGCAATGCAGGTAAGAATGCTAAAGGGAGATTTTTTGTATAGAAAAGGTGAGTATCAAGATGCTCTTAAAATATACACTCCTGTTTCAGAATCATCATTCAACTATGTTAAAAATCAAGCAATTTATAATATGGCAAACATCTTTGTGATTTTAGATAATAATAAAAAAGCTCTTGAGTATTATAGAATGGTTATTCTTGATGAGGAGCTTGAAAAAGATGGGGGTATAAAAGAGATATCTATAAAAAATAGAGAGCTTGTTTCTAGTTTAAAAAGAGAGGCTCTTTTAGATTCTGTTAGAGCCTTTACAACAGTTTATCCAGATTATGATCATCCAGAGATATATTATGCAAAAATTGCCCCAACAGAGGCTCTCTATCAAGAGGTAATTGAAAAATTAGCCTTTAGATATATTGATGTTAAAAAATATAATAAAGCAATCACTCTTTTAAGAGTTTTAAGTGAAAGAACTGCAGACCCAGAGAAAATAATTAATATTTATCAAAATGTTTTAACTATTATTCCACTATCAGAAAGGGTGAATATTCAGGTTGATGAGATAAAATTTGTTCTTGAAAGATTTTATATGTGGTTCTCTTATTATAAATTATCTGATGAATTAAAAAGCAAAGCTTTAAAATTCATTGAACTTCAAATAAGAGAGTTAGGAACAAGAAATCATGATATTGCAAAAAAACTTAAAGGGGAAAAAAGAGAGTTTTATTTTAAAAAGGCAATAGATTTCTATCAACTCTATTTGGGTTTTTTTAAAAAAAGTGAAAATAGTATAAAAATTGCTGTGAATGTTGCAGACTCTTTTTATAATATAAAAAACTATCCAGAGAGTGGAAACTACTATTTAAGGCTTGCAGGTGACCAATTTGGAGAGTCTGGAGAGAGAAAAAAAGAGTTTATAGAGAATGCTCTTCACTCTCTTCAAATGAAAATACAGTACTCTTTTTATGAAAACACTTGGAGAAGAGGTCTACTTATTGCAGCAATTAATAGATATTTTGAGTTAGATTCAACTAAAAAAAATAGTGATGAACTCAATTTTATTCTTGCAAAAACAGAGTTTGAGCAGGGAATGTATGAGAAAGCTTTGAATAGTTTATATCTTTTTGCCAAAAATTTTCCTAATAGCAAATATGTTGTTGATTCTGGAGAGTTAATATTAAGCTATTTTAATACGAGTGGTGATTATGATGGACTTAGTAAGTGGAGTAAAAAACTTTTATCAATAAATTTTAAAGATAGAGAGTTTAAAGATAAACTTGAGAGAATAAGAAAACAGTCAAAACTTAAAACTCTTGATAAAGATGTTCAAAGTGATCAGGAGTATGATGCTTTTTACCAAAGTAGATCATACTATAAATTTGCTTTATCAACAAAAGATAAAGAGTTGAGAACTATTGCTTTAGAACAGGCTCTTCAAAAAAGTAGAGAGGAGAGAGATATAGAACAATTTTTTAAAACAGCTCTATATCTTGGAAAAAAAGAGAAAGATTTAAAGAAAAAACTTGAGATATATAACTCTGTATCAAATGAGTATATTTATACAGGAAGATTTATATCTGCTCTTAAACTATTAAAATCTATATATAAAAATAAAGATTTTCAAGAGAGTGATAAAAAAGAGGCATATATAAAGGCTTTTGGTGTTGTTATTGCATTAAAATATTATAAAATGTTTCCTGAATATATGAAAGAGCAATATTTTACCTCCATAAGTGATGAGTTAAAAGAGCAATTAATTCAAACAATTATCTCTAATATAGAATCAGGAATTAAAACTGATAAAGTATTGATTGAGTATCTTGTTAAAAATATTACAGAGAACTCACAAGTATCAGCTCTTTATAAAAATAGAGAGTTAATAAAAGATAAATCTGCTCTTGATGTAATAGATAGAAAAACTATTGCAATTTGTAAAGATGATGAAGAGGAGTCTATCTGTTTTTGGAAGGGTATTGAAAAAGTAGAAAAAGATAAAGAGAGTTTTCTATCTGATATCTTAAAAGCCTCTCTTGAACCATCTGGAATTGCAACTTTTGGCGAAAAATTTGTTCGTATATCGGGAGTTTATAATAGTGTTATGAATAGTGATGATAATACTTTAAGAGTTTATGCTATTGTTCAAACAATATCTATGTATAATGCTCTTGCTGACTATTTAAAAAGAGTTGCAGATAAAAATAGCTCTATAAAAGATGAGTTGCTTGCAAAGGCACAGCAGAGTCTTGGTGCAAAAAAAGAGTATTCAGATATATGTTCCAAAATAGTGCAAAATTCAGAGACTTTTGTATCTATTGGTGGATATTGTAGTAATGAAAAACCTCTTAAATATGAGCAGGTTTTCTCCTCTAAAAATGGGTTAGATAGCTCAAGTGATATTGAAGAGAAAAATCTAAAAGATTCAGTTGTTCTTCAAAAACAGATGTTAGCAGATAAAAATGGTGATAGTTTTTTAGATCTTGCAAACTCCTATTTAAAATCAAAAGAGTATAATATGGCAAATGCTACAGCCGTTTTGGGTATATCTCTATTTCCAACAAAAACAGAGAGTTTCACAGCGATTCTTGGTTGTTCATCTTTAGGATTAGGACACTATAATGAATCAAAATATCATCTTTTAGCTGCTGGTGATTATGAGGGTATAAAAGATGAGTGTCTTGAGGAGCTTAGAAAAAAAGAGGTTGAGAATGATAACAATAATTAACTCTATACAAAAACTATTTGTGATGATAATATTGGTTTTTATCTTTCCAAACAATATATTCTCATCCTCAATCGATAATTTTGAAAGTGATTTTCTAAAAGAGTATCCACAATTAAATAAACATACTTATAAGAAACCAAATTCAGGTATATTTATTGGTGTTGGTATAACTCCTATTGGAATGACTGATAGTAGATTTATTCTTTCAGGAAGTGTTTTTCAACTTCACTATATTAAAGATATTCTTGATTTCGAGCTATTTAATATATCTTTTTCAATTAATAATGCAGAAAAATCAGAATACACATCATATCATTTAATAGTGAGAACTGCTCCTAAAATGATGATAAATCAGTATTTGAGTGTTGGTGGTATTGCTGGATGGGAGTTTGTCTCTTTTCCTGATGTGAATAAAAAGGAGTATAAAGGGGAGAAGTTTACACCTTTAGAACCATTCTCTACAACTGGATTTATTTTTGGTATTATTGTAACTCAAAATTTTAAATACTATGAAAAATATAGAATTAAAATAAGTGAGTTTCTCTATCGTGAATTTTATTCAGTGAAAGAGAGTACTAACTCTTGGAAATACTGGTTCGAAGATCCACTAATTCAACAGGATCCAGAGAGAAATAAAGTTGCACCATCATTTGTTGGTGGAGTTGAGATTTCAATTCTTTTCTAATTTTGTACTAGATACTTTGCATAACTTAAAAAAAGTTATAAAAAGAACTCTTATATATTTTTTTTTAAAGAACTCCCACCCTAAATCCCTCCCCAATACTTGGAGAGGGACTTGAAGAGAATTGTTGTAAAGGTTTATGTAAGAGGTCTATTAAATTCTATTTTATTTAATATTATAGAGGTTATTATGTTCAAAAAAACTACACTTTTATTAATTTTGGCTATTTTTACCTCTTGTGAATCTGAATTTTATAAAGCAGGAGAGAAGGGGGAGAGTTGTAAGTCTGATAAATCCTGTAATAAGAATCTATATTGCAATATTGAAACAGATAAGTGTGAGGCATGTTCAAATGAGGAGCCATTTCTTATAACATGTGATAAAGGTGAGTGTACAGTTTACTCAGGTGATTTTTGTATGGGATGTCAAGAGATAGATGGTATAAGATGTAATGAAGATGAGTTGCCATATCATAAAGTCTATACAGATTTTTTTAAAATAGATCAATATGAGGTTACAGTTGAGGATTATCAAAAATGTGTAGAGCAGGGGAGATGTAGTCTTACAAATCTCTATAATGATGAATCATTGTTCTGTAATTATGGAAAAGCAGGAAAAGAGAAACATCCAATGAACTGTATAAACTGGTATGGTGCAAATGAGTATTGTAGATGGAAAGGAAAACGTTTACCAAGAGAGGCTGAATGGGAAAAGGCTGCAAGAGGAAATGATGGGCGAAACTATCCTTGGAAAGAGGATGTTTTTGGTTGTACATACTCAACTGTAGACCCTGATGAGGAGTTAAATAGTGGAAATGAGGGATGTGAACAACAATCAACATCACTTGTTGATTCATTTCCTGAAAGTGCAAGCCCTTATGGTCTTTTTAATACATCAGGAAATGTTATGGAGTGGGTTAATGACTATTATGATGGCACATATTACTCAAATTATGAGGAGTATGAGAATCCAAAAGGACCAACAGAGGGGCGTTCTAAAGTTTTAAGGGGTGGTGGTTGGAGAACATATGAAAAAAATGTTTATACCTTTAGAAGAGAGCGATATGTTCCTGAGTTTGGGCATGATGATTATGGTTTTAGATGTGCACGAGATGTAAATAAATAGGCAAATTTTTTATTGATGTTTTATTACTTTTTCATCATATCAAAGTGAATCTCCTAAAAATCCATTAAAGTCAAGAAAAAATAATCAACTAATAGATTTTTAGCTATTCAACATAATACTCTCCTCTTTTTTATTAATTTTTTCTGTGATTAAAAGAGAAAAATATCTTAGATATATAAGAAGAGATGATATTAATACTATTGATATAAATGATAGAATTAGTGTGTTTTGCATATCACCACTTATTCCAAAACCACCACTCTCTTTTGATAAAACAGGATGAATTCCCCCCCATTTTTGAGAGCTTATTTTAACTAAAGGTATATCAACAAAACCCAATATTGCTAATATTGCAGAGCCCTTTTTTATTCCATCTGTATCTCCAGATGCTCTTAAAACAATATATGATAGATATATTAACCACATCATAAGGGTAAATGTTAAACGTGGATCCCATGTCCAATAGACTCCCCAAGCCTTTTTTGCCCATAATGGTCCAGATATTATAACAAATGTTGCTAATAAAACTCCAACCTCAACAAAAGCTCGTGTAAAAAACTCAACTTTACTATTTTTTTTTATAAGATATATGATTGCAGTTATAAATGCTCCAAAAAATAGAATCATTGAGAGAACTGCAGATGGCATGTGAAAATAGAATATTTTATAAACAACCCCCATAGTTCTCTCTGCTGGAACCATTGATATTGAGTATATTGCAAAAGAGGTTGATATGAATGAGGCAACAATTAAAAAATAAAACAGTTTATTAGTTTTCAATCTACCCTCAAAAAAATGATATACATATTACAACATATAGCTCAAATGTCAAATCAATAATAGGAGTTTTATTAATTACTGCTCTTTTTTAACAAATCCACAGGTTTTTTCAGGGCAAGCTATTTTTACACTATCTGTTTTTTTTGAGTATTTCTCAATAAGATAGCTAGATTTACATTTTGGACACTCCTCATTAACAGGTTTGTACCAAGATACAAAATCACATTTGGGGTAGTTTGAACATGAATAGAAAATTTTACCCTTTCTACTTCTTTTTTCAACAACTTTACCATCACAACCATCTTTTGGACAACTAATATCAAGTGTTATTGGTTGTGTTGTTTTACAATCAGGATAATCTTCGCATCTTAAATAGTTCCCATATGGCCCTTTTGTGATAATCATTCTTTTCCCACAGGTTGGACAAGGAGTTTCTGAGTATTGAATCTCTTTTTCAACAACAGTTATTGTTCCATCTGCATCTTGTTTGAAATTTTTAATATTTTTACACTCAGGATAGGAGCTACATGCTAAGAATTTCTGTTTTTTAACCTGTTTTAGCATCATTATCGCACCACATTTATCACATTTGATATCTGTCTCTTGGCTTAATAGTTTAGTTTTTGGCATCTCTTTTTCTGCATACTCTAAAGATGTTGCAAAAGAGTCATAGAATTTTTTAAGAGTCTCAAGATACTCTTTTTCACCAGACTCAATCTGGTCTAACTCATCCTCTAATTTTGATGTGAAATCAATATTAATTAAAGAATCAAAATATGATGCTAACTGTTTGGTTACAACAACACCAATGTCGGATGGTTTAAATTTTCCCTCCTCTTTTACAACATAGTCTCTATCTAAAATTGTAGAGACAATTGTTGCATAGGTTGATGGACGACCAATTCCCTCATCCTCAAGTTTTTTAATAAGTGATGCCTCTGTATATCTTGCTGGTGGTTGTGTAAATTTCTGCTCACTTTCAGTTTTTTCAGCTTTTAAACTCTCCTTTTCTTTTAACAATGGAAGAGTTGTTGCTTCTGCTTTTCCTTTTGAATCATGTTCTAGATACCCTTTTTCAATAATAACCTCTCCAGATGCTCTAAAAAGATAGTTACCATTTTTTATATCAACAACAGTTTTACTAAATAGAGCCTCTTTCATTTGAGTAACTAAAAATCTACTCCAAATAAGTTTATAAAGTTTAAACTCCTCATCAGATAGACTACTTTGAACAACATTTGGAGATAATTCAATATTTGTTGGTCTTATTGCTTCATGTGCATCTTGTATGTTTTTTTTACCTTTATATCTTCTTTCTGAAGTTGAGAGTATTTGAGAGCCATAAGTTAACTCAATATAGTCTCTTAGGGATTTTATAGCATCATCAGAGATTCTAACAGAGTCAGTTCTCATATATGTTATTAAACCTGTTGTTCCATGATTAGCAATATCAATACCTTCATAAAGTTTCTGAGCAATTAACATTGTTTTTTTTGCACTAAAACCAAATTTTGAGCTTGCCTCCTGTTGTAATTTACTTGTTGTAAATGGAGGAAGTGGCTCCTGTTTTCTCTGTTTCTCCTCTATTTTAGAAACAACATATTTTTTAGATAAGTTAGTTAAAACAGTATCAGCTGCCCCTTTATCCTCAAGTCTAAAGTTTTTTGTATCAAGTTTTTTATCATCTATTTGAAAAAGGGATGCAATAAATTCAGTATTATCTTTTTTGAAATGAGCCTTTATATTCCAATACTCAACTGATTGAAATTTTATTATCTCATCCTCTCTATCAACAATAATTTTTGTTGCAACAGATTGAACTCTTCCAGCACTTAAACCTTTTCCTACTTTTTTCCATAGAAGTGGAGATAGTTTATATCCAACAATTCTATCTAAAACTCTTCTTGCCTGTTGAGCATTAACTTTTTGCATATCAATTGTTGTTGCTTGTGATATAGCTGTCTTTACAGATTTTTTTGTAATCTCATTAAAGAGAACACGATATATATTTTTATTTACTTTCTCTAATGAGTTGTAAAGATGATAAGCGATAGCCTCCCCTTCACGGTCTGGGTCAGTTCCGATGTATATTGAATCAACCTCTTTTGCCAATTTTTTTAGCTCTTTTAATAGCTCTGTTTTACCTTTAACTGTTGTATAAACTGGTTCAAAATCTTGATCAATTTTTATACCCATTCTATTTGCTGGTAAATCTTTTATATGACCAACAGAGGCTTTTACATAGTATGATGAACCAAGATATTTTTTAATTGTTTTTGCTTTAGATGGTGATTCAACTATTAATAATTTCGTTGCGGACAAAACTTCCCCCCAATTAATCAAAGATTATTCATAAAACAATAATTAGCTAATGTCAAATATTTTTTTGTCAAAAATAAAAATTAAAGAGAATAGTTATTTTTTTTTATCAAATAATTTTTAAAAAAGTTATATAAAACAGAAGCTCCTTATTAATTTTATTAAAAAAATATATTGATTTTTAAGAGAATAATCACCTGAAAATTGAAAAAAATGAAATAAAATAGTAACAATTGTTTTTCTACTTGTTTATTTTTCTGTTTTTTGATATGCAAGTATAATTGTGTCCTTTTGTTTGGAGTATTATTAATGAAAATTGCCATTATCGGTTCTGGTGCGAGAGAGCACTCTATATATGAAAAGCTTTCTCGGCATATCGATCCTAAGCAAATTTTTGCACTTCCAGGAAATGGAGGTATATTAAATTCTGTTTCAATTGACATCACTTACCCAGAAGAGGTGAAAAAATACTGCCTTCGAAACCGAATAGGAATGGTTATTGTTGGTCCAGAAGAGCCTCTTGTTAATGGTATGGCTGATGTTTTTGCAGAAACATCTATTATGGTTATTGGACCAACTAAAAATTCGGCTCAATTAGAGAGTTCTAAATCTTTTGCAAAAAGATTTATGAAAGAGCTTGGGATTCCAACACCAGATTATCGTGAATTTACATTATTAGAGGATGCTATGCCTCAAATTAATGCACTTAATGGCAATCTTGTTTTGAAATATGATGGATTAGCTGGTGGAAAGGGTGTCTATGTTTGTAGTTCAGTTGAAGATGTTGAAGAGGCTTATGCTGAGCTAAAAAAAAGATATGGAGAGGAGTTCACTTTTTTAATTGAGAAGAGATTAAAGGGTGAGGAGTTGAGTTTAATTGGAGTTACTGATGGAGATACAATTAAACTATTTCCACCTTGCAAAGATTATAAAAAGCTCAATGATGGTGATTCTGGTCCAAATACAGGTGGAATGGGTGCATATCTACCATTAAAAATATCTGATGATGTTATGAAGCAGATAGAGAGTGATATTGTAGTACCAACAATGAGGGGAATTAAAGAGAAGGGATTAGGTTATAAAGGATTTCTATATTTTGGAATTATTATAACTGAAAAAGGACCAAGATTGTTGGAGTATAATGTTAGACTTGGAGATCCAGAGACACAGGTTCTTTTATCATCAATGAAAACAAATCTATTAACTCTATTAGAGTCCTGTTTTAATGGAACTCTGAAAGAGCAAAATGTTGAGTTTGAGGATAAATACACAACAGCTCTTGTTATTGCCTCAGGTGGCTATCCTTTTGCTTTTAGAACAGGTTTTGAGATAACTGGTTTGAACCAAATTAGTGATGATGTTGCAATACTTCACTCAGGAACTCAAAAAAAAGGGAAAAATCAGCTTTTGACAACATCTGGTAGAGTTTTTACCCTTGTTGCAAAGGGTGAAACTTTGGAGGAGAGTAGACAAAAAGTTTATCAAGCAGCTAAAAAAATACACTTCAAAAAAATCACATATCGTAAAGATATAGGAGGTATTAATTAATCGAATCGGTTTTTCTCTCTAATCTTTTTATTTTTGTGTGGATAAAAATCATATAGCCAAAAATCAGCACCCAAAAAGCTATATATGAGGCTAAAACCATCATATCACCTGATAGATCAGATTTATATACAATCTCAATTTTTGCCTGTTCAACTAAATCTAATTTATTCATTTTCTAACTCCTAAAAATATTTATACCAATTTAAATATCTATTTACACAATAAAAATCTGTTATTATTGCAAGGGTTTTCAAAAAATGCTTTGCATTTTTTGGATTCTATGCACTTAAAGTTTTATAACATATTTTTTTTATTTTTTAAAACTCTATTTTCTGCTGGATAGTTATAAATAATTTTATTATTTTTATAATATTGATAGGATTATGTAAGAGGTTTAATATTAATTTTCGCTATTTTGAGACTCTGTTATCTCTTCTACAGGAGTATTCTCTTGTGATTCACCATTTTCACTCTCAATTTGATGTTCAATTATTGAATCCTCTCCAACTTGTTGAATCTCTTCATCCTCAACTGTTGTAAGTTTAGAAACAGACGCAACAGCTTCATTATCATCAAGCTGAATTAATCTAACTCCTTGTGTTACACGACCAATTGAGTTTAGTGCTGATAGATCCATTCTAATCAATTTTCCTGTATTAGTTACAACAACTAAATGGTCATCTTTCATTAATTGAAGAACAGCTAGTAAATCACCTGTTTTTCTTGTGATATTCATTGTATTAACACCACGACCACCTCTATTTTGAGAGCGATACTCCTCAAGAGATGTTTTCTTTCCATATCCAAATTCAGATACAACAAACACTTCACTTTCAGGATTAACAATCATCATTCCAACAACAGTATCATTTTTTTCAAGACGAATACCTGTTACACCATGAGCTGTTCTTCCCATTGCTCTAACCTGTTCTTCATGAAAACGGATCGATTTACCAAATTTTGAAACAATAAATATCTCATTACTTCCATCTGATATTGCACAATTAATTAAACTTTCATTGTCTTCGAGTGTTATTGCTATTTTACCAGTAACTCTTATACTTTCAAATTCAGAAAGAGATGTTTTTTTAATAGTACCTGTATTTGTCATCATTACAATAAATTTATTTTCAGAAAATTCCTGAATTGGCATTATTGTTTCAACCACCTCATTTGCTTCTAGTGGAAGTAGATTAATAATAGGTCTTCCTTTTCCAATTCTTGATGCCTCTGGAAGCTCATATACTTTAAGTCTATAAACTTTTCCAAAATTTGTAAAGAAAAGAAGATGATCATGTGCAAGGGCTGTAATAACTTGATCAACAACATCCTCCTCTTTTGTTGTCATTGCCATTTTCCCTTTACCACCACGTTTCTGTTTATTATATACAGAGGCAGCAATTCTTTTAATATAGTTCTCTTTTGAGATAGTTATAATTGTCTCTTCATTAGCAATAGTATCCTCAAGAGAGATATCTCCCTCAACAGGAATGATTTCACTTTTTCTGCCATCCCCATAAACAGATATAATTCTTTCAAACTCTGAACGAATAACCCCCATTAACTCAACGCTATCAGATAAAAGTTTTTGATAGTAGTCTATCTGTATTTGAAGATCAGCTATATCTTGAATTATTTTATCTACCTCCATTGAGGTTAATCTATGTAAACGCAACTCAAGAACAGCATCTGCCTGAATATCACTTAGTTCAAAGCGGGAGATAAGAGATATTTTTGCATCCTGTCTATTAGATGCTTTTCTAATAATCTCAACAACCTCATCAATATTTGCAAGAGCAACTTTATATCCCATTAAAATATGCATTTTCTCTTGGGCTTTTCTTAAATCAAAAAGAGTTCTTCTTGTAACAATATCTCTTCTATGGTCTAAGAAGGCTCTTAATATTTGATGAAGATTCATTAATTTAGGGACACCATGATCTAATGCAATAAAAAGCATATGGTATGGAATTTGAAGTTTTGTCATTTTATAAAGTTGATTTAAAAGAACTTTTGCATTTCCACTTTTTTTGACTTTAATGACAATTCTTAATCCATTTCTACCAGATTCATCACGAATATCATCAATATCCTCAATTCTTTTATCTTTTACTAACTCTGCAATATCTTTTACTAAATCAGATTTAACAACCTGATATGGAATTTCCGTAACAATAATATAATCACGTCCTTTTGCGGATGTTTCAATCTCTGCTTTTGCTCTTATATCAACTCTACCTGAACCAGTTTTGTATGCCTCTTTAATTCCTGAAAGACCATAAATATAACCGCCAGTTGGAAAATCTGGAGCCTTTACAATATCAGAAAGCTCCTCTACAGTTGCCTCTGGTTTATCAATCATAAAAATAAGAGCTTTTAAAACATCTTTTAAGTTATGAGGAGGGATTTTGGTTGACATTGCAACCGCAATACCCTCAGTTCCATTAATAAGAAGATTTGGTATTATTGTTGGCAAAACAGTTGGTTCATCAAGACTATTATCATAGTTTGGAGAGAAATCAACAGTCTCTTTTTCAATATCTTGAAGAAGTTCAGCTGCAATTTTTTGCATTCTAGCTTCAGAGTAACGCATAGCTGCTGCAGAATCACCATCAATAGAACCAAAGTTACCCTGTCCATCAACTAGAGGATATCTTAATGAGAAATCTTGTGCCATTCTTACAAGAGAGTTATAAATAGCTGCATCACCATGAGGGTGATATTTACCCATAACATCCCCAACAATACGAGCAGATTTCTTAAATGGTTTATTGTGTGATAGTTTCATCTCATGCATTGTGTAGAGAATTCTTCTATGAACTGGTTTTAAACCATCTCTTACATCTGGAAGAGCTCTACTAACAATTACACTCATTGCATAATTGATATAAGAGCTTTTCATCTCATCTTCAATATTAATTTTTTTAATCTCTTCACTCATAAAAAATCTCCAGTTTTATACTAGTTTGGTATTGTTGTAACAAGTTTTATTAATCTTTTTTTAATCTGCTCTTTCAAATCTTTATCATCAGATAGCTCAAGAACAATTTGCCATTTTTCAATTGCCTTATTTCTAAAGCCAAGCTTTTCATATATTGTCGCAAGCTGTTTTGCTGCTGGAAGATAGTGTCTATTTATCTCTAAGGCACTCTCTAATTCAGTAATTGCAAGATATGATTCATTAGTTAATTCATAAAGATAACCCAATAGATATTTAGCCTGAACAGAAAATGGACTAATCCTAATTGATTCATCAAAAATCCTTTTTGCATCTTTATAAAGTCCTTTTTTAATAAAATCAACTCCCTCTCGTAATAAAGCCTCAATACTTTGTTCTGATATATTTTGTTGAGCCTGTGTTTGAGATGTTAGGAGTTGTTGAATTGTCTCCATTAAGATATTAATCCTAAAGGGTTTTTCCATAAATTTATCTGCTTTATATAGGTTTAAAATATCCTTTTCAAACTGCCAACCCTTATAGATAGCACTAATTATTATTACTGGTATATATGAAAGTTCACTATATTTTATTTTTTTACAAATCTCAAATCCATGCATTCCTGGTAACATAGCATCAAGAATAACAAGATCTGGTTTATGTTGGATTATTAATGGAAGTGCATCACTCCCATTAAGCACAGTAATTGGTTCCATTTGGAGTTTTTTTACCACTTTTGATACCAATGTTAATATATCTGATTCATCATCAACTATTAATATTTTCTTTGCCCCTTTTAAAGGGGGAACTGATATGATATCACTTTTAGAGAGTTCATCATCCTCTATAATCTCTCCAACAATTAACTCTATCTCCTCTTCATCTTCAAATTGACCAACATCAGGTGTTAAAATGTCAAAATATTCACCACTAGACTGAACAACACTATCTCCATTATAAGTAGCACTATTACCTTGATGAAGAAGGTTGTAGCATTGATGAATTGCATCTGTAACACTTTTTTCAATACAGATGTATGCAATAACTTTTTTTCCTGTTATAAAACTTATCTCATCTATTAGAACTTTATCAAAAGGATCAGCCATAGCAACTAAAAGATTAGTATCTGTCTGTTTTATTGATAATATTTTCTTCTCAAGTGCAACCTGATATGGAATTAAAGAGGGAACCACTTTGAATGATGATGTAGAGAAGTGAATACCTGGAAAACCTGTTTGCTCACAAAGACATTCTAAAGCCTTTTTTTCCGACACAAAACCAAGTTCAAGAGCAGCTGATGCAAATTTAATATGATTTCTTTTTGAGAAAGTGATTAATTGATCTAACTGATTTTGTGTTATGTAACCCTTATTAAGAAATAGGGTTCCAATTGGAAAATTATAGTCAGATTTTCCCATAATAGCTCCCAAAAAAACTGGGCTACTATACCATATTTTTGTTTTTTAAACAAGCCTTATATCTTTTTTTTGGGGTTTTTTTGGATTATTTGAGTTGCTTTAATCTAAATTTCTTGAAAAAAATATTAAATTAGGTATAATTACATGCTACGTTGATTCATGTAAGGAGCTTATTTATGTATTCTACAAGTGATTTTAAAAAAGGGTTGAAAATTGAGCTTGAGGGAGCACCATTTGTTATTGTTGATTTTCAACATGTTAAACCTGGAAAAGGTGGTGCTTTTGTTAGAACCAAATTAAAAAATCTACTTAACTCACGTGTTGTTGATAGAACATTTCGTTCTGGTGAAAAAGTTGATCCTGCAGATGTTGATGAACGCTCAATGCAATATCTTTATAGAGAAGGTGATATGTTTATTGTGATGGATAATGAGACTTATGAACAGACTCAAATGCCATTAGAATCTGTTGGAGATGCAGAAAGATGGCTTTTAGATGATACAACAGTAACAATTCTTGTGTATAAAGGTGCTCCAGTTAATATTGAGGTTCCAAATTTTATAAATTTTGAAATTATGGAGACAGAGCCTGGTTTCAAAGGTGATACTGCTCAAGGTGGAACAAAACCTGCTAAAATTGCAACAGGAACAACAATAAATGTTCCTCTCTTTATAAATGAGGGGGATATTGTTAGAATTGATACAAGAACTGGTGATTATTTAGAGAGAGTTAAAACAAAATAGATTGGTTTTCAAAATTCTATTTTTGTCATCAATTAAAAAGTTTTAATATAAAAGGCATCTATATAGATGCCTTTTTATTTTTTCACATAGAATAAAATTATTAAATTTTTGTTTTAATTGAATAGTTTTTTAATAAATTTGTGATTTGATGTTTAAGAGGAGAAAATATGGCAACAAGAAGAGAGTTAGTTAAAAGAACATCAGCAAAAAAGGGTTTTTTTGCCTTTGCTGGTTTAGTTGGATCTGGTGTTCTTTTTTGGAAAACAGGTTGGATTCCAGGAACAGTTGGTGTTGTTGGAACACTTTGGTTAACTTGGGATTGGTTTAAATTTCGTGCTATAAATGGTTTAAGGTTCAAATGAAAAAAATAGTGTTATTTCAATTTTTGATTGCTTTAATTGTGTGGGGTGAATCAAATGGTTTAAATTTTGATTTTACACCAACAAGAGCTCTTTCAATGGGAGGGGCACAAAGAGCGGGTTCAACAAAAACAGATTCAGCACAACTAAATCCTGCAGCAATGATATCTCTTGGTAAAAAGTATATAATTGATACCACTTTTCAATATGGATGGGATCTATCTCCAAACTATTTCTCTGGTGCAATTATTGATACAAGAACATCAAATATTGGTGGCTCTTTATACTCAAACTATTTCACAAAAGATATCACCAATGATTTAGGTGCTGAAGATAACTATACTTTTCTAACAATTGGATTGGGATATGCCTATCCTGTTTCAGACTCCATTGTATTTGGAATTACAGGGAAATATCTTAAATTTCAAAAAAATGATGAAAATGAGCTTCACAAAGGAACATTTGATTTAGGACTTCTTATTCATTTCTCATCTTTTATTAAATTGGCTGTTGTTGGCTACAATCTTACCTATATTGATGAAGAGGCTGCTCCAATGCAATTAGGATTTGGTTTTTTCTTAGGTGAAGAGGAGATGCTTGGATTGGAGTTTGATGTTCTTGCCGATTTCACAGCTCCAGAGATTCAAGATAAAGATGAAACAGCTCTATTTTCGTACTCTTTGGGTATTCGTTTAAACCCTATTGATGGTTTAGCGTTTATGGCTGGATATAAAATGGACTATATTAAAGATGAAAATTTTTGGTCTTTAGGTCTTGAGTATCTTGTTCCAAAATCAAGATTAGAGATTTTATCAGGATATATGCAATCAACTTCAAAAGATAGTAACAGAATATTATCCTTCTCTTTAAGATTATATCTATAGCATTAAACTTTAATCCTTTTGTTGCTCTATAAAAAACAGAATAATTTTTTTTTATGATTCTAAATTTTATTGTTTTGTTTCTTTTAAAATGTTACAATAAACATTTAACTTTTAGGGTTTGTTATGAAAACTATTTTTTCAGTGCTATTAGTTATTTTATTATTTTCTGGATGTGGTAAAAAAGAGTCTCAACCAATAAAAAATGAGACAAAAAAAGAGACTGTAACAAAAGTAGAGGAGAAAACTGTTGAAAAAGAGGAGATAAAAGCAGAGGATTCCCAAAAAGAGAATGTTGTTGAAAAAACAGAGGAAAAACAGATTGTTGAAGAGAAAAAAGAGGAATCTAAAAAAATTCCACTACAAAATAAAGATGGAGAGTTACTAAAAGATGAAGTAAAAATAATCCCTCTTCCAAAAGAGAAACAGGATGAAATAAAAAAGGCAGAAGAGGAGAAAAAACAGCTTCTTCAAAAATCACAAGATGAAGAGATGAAAGATATTGAGGCTTTAAGAGAGAAGGGTTCTGAAAAATCTGATTCCGTAGATCAATTAGCTGAGAAAAAAATCAATACAAAGCCAATAAAAAAAGAGTCTATTGAACAAAAAGATTCACAAAAACAGAAAGAGATAAAGAATAAACTCAATACAAATAAAAAGGGTGCAATGGATAAGCTTGACTCTTTCTAATCAATCTCTAATATTAAATTCTTAAAAATTATGATAATTTATTTTTTACTTTTGTTTTAATTGGACTTTTATGAATGATAGAAAAAGATATAATAGATTTTCTGATAAAATGAAGGAGATCTATGGAGAACGAGTTATAAAAATAAGTCTTAATGGGGGTTTTACTTGTCCTAATATTGATGGTAAAAAAGGGTTTGGAGGTTGTGTCTATTGCTCAAAAAAGGGCTCTGGTGATTTCGCAGGAGATGCTAAAGACTCAATATTAAACCAATTTAATACAATAAAAAACAAAATGGGTGAAAAATGGAAAAATGGTTTTTATATGCCATATTTTCAGGCGTTTACAAACACTTATGGAGATACAGATGAGTTAATAAAAATATATGAATCTGTACTACATATTGATAATGTTATTGGAATATCAATTGCAACAAGGTCCGATTGTATTGAGGATGATTTAATTGATTATTTTGAGTCAATATCAAAAACAAAAGATTTATGGATTGAGCTAGGAGTTCAATCAATTCATGAAAAAACAGTTTCTAAACTAAATAGACATGAAACATTAGCAGAGATTGAATCTACAATAAAAAGATTAAGGGCAAAAAATATAAATGTGTGTGTTCATATTATAAACTCTCTTTTTAATGAAACAAAAGAGGATATGATTGAAACAGTAAAATATATAAACACTCTTGATATTCAATGTATTAAAATTCATATGCTTCATGTATTGAAAGATACAGCTCTTGCAAAAATATATGAAAATGGTGAGTTTAAACTTTTAACAAAAGAGGAGTATATTGATATTATAACAGATCAATTAGCCTATCTTGATCCAAATATTTTAGTTCAACGTATAACAGGTGATGCCAATAGAGATGAGTTAATTGCACCTAATTGGATTATTAAAAAATTTGAAGTATTAAATGGAATAGATTGGGA
>JAFGXH010000006.1 GCA_016936735.1 bacterium | reverse complement strand
AATATCTCTCTCTTTTGGAGTTCACTCTATTTTTAAATATGATGTTCATGGTTTATTTACCACTCCATTTTTATCATTAAACTATACAATTAGAATTTTCCCTTGGTTAGCATTTTTATCAGAAGTAGATGTAACATCTCTTATAAAACAGAAGCAATCATCAACATTTGAAGGAACCCCATCCAAAATAAATGATGAAAACATATCAATACTTTCAAAAAGATACTCACTTGGTATTTTGCTTCAATTAACAAATAGAATTGCAATTCAATATAAACATGATTTTGAGTATAGTTATAAATATGATTTGTTTATAGCTCCCCTATCTTATAGAAATGCAGAATCTGATGGAAAATTTTTTAATCGAGAAAGATTATCTTTTATCATTAATTTCAACAAAAGATGGAGACTTCAATATGAGTGGATAAAGAATGAGGCCTCTATTGCAAATTTTGAAAGCTATTTTTGGATCTCACTCTACTGGTAAAATTTACAAATTTCTGATTTTTTCTTTTATTTCATCAAAAAATCCCACAACTACCCCCTAAAAAATAAAATTATAAATCATACCTAAACATTATCAGACATTACAATTTTAATGGTAGAGATTTTAAATCTCTTAAAAATAAATTATTAATATTCAGAATATCCATAGTTCAAAACTAATTTTAAACCACTTTTTTAATATTTACAATGAATAATAGATTGAATTTATTTCATGAATCTTCGCTATTTTAAAGCATTTTATGTTTTTAAATAGGAACAAATTTTTGCTTTAAAAAAATTTTAAATAAAAAAAATAGTTATAGAACGAAACAAAAACATTATCAGACGTTATATTTTATAGTATAAAAAGTAATAAAAACTCTACTTTTTAATTTTTAAAGTTTACTTTTGAGATTTTCTAAATTATTTTGAGCATTTGTATTACCCAAATTAGCAGATTCAGAGTACCAATTGATTGCTTTTTGATAGTTAACCTCAACACCAAGCCCATTTTGATAGCAAAAACCTAAAGCATTCATTGAGTTAGAATCCCCTAAATATGCCCCCTTTTGAGCCCAATCAAAGGCTTTTTCATAACTTTTTTCAACTCCAACACCATCCATATAACAAACAAATAGATTATATACAGCCAATCTATTTCCACGATTAGCAGACTCTATAAACCACTCAATTGCCTCTGGTTTATTCTGTTCTACAGAAAGCCCATTAAGATAAAAAACTCCAATATTATACATTGCATTAGTATTTCCAAAATTTGCAGCTTTTCTATATAAATCAAAGGCAACTTGATAATCCTGCTCTACCCCTAGACCATTCTCAAAACATACTCCTAAATTATAGTAGGCATCTGGATTACCTGCATTAAGTGCTTTTTTATACCAATCAACTGCCATTGAAAAATTCTGCTCTACAACACGACCAAAATGGTAATATAAACCAACCTGAAACATTGCCTCTGAACTTTTAAAATTTGCAGCTTTTTCATACCAATAAAATGCCTTTTCATAACTCTGTTCTACACCATAACCACTCTCATAATGAACCGCTAAATTATTCATAGAGTCTTCATTATTCAAATTTGCCCCTTTTTGGTATAACTCAAATGCTTTTTCATAACTCTGCTCAATCCCTACTCCATTACTATAGCAAAAACCTAAATTATTTATAGCAATGGCATTGCCTAAATTGGCCGCTTTTTGATACCATTGAGCAGCTAATAAGTTGTCTTGTTCAACTCCAAGACCATTTTGGTAAAAAACCCCTAAAAAATTCATTCCATCAGAGCTTCCTAATGAGATAGCCTTTTTAATCCACTCTAAAGCATTTGTAAAATCCTCATTTTGATAGTAATAACCCATTAAATCTAAAATAGCATTAATATCATTTGAATTTCCACGTTTGATTAAACTCTCAATATCACTCATAAAACCTCCAAAACTATTTTGTAAAAAACATCAACTAATTATATCAATTACATATATTTTTATCAAAGAAAAAGATACTTTTATGATTAAAATAAATTATAAGATATAAAAACAACATATATAATAGAGTAACTCAATTGAAAAATAGATTTTAAATATAGGTAAAATATACAATTACAAATAGATAGATCATAAAAATCTTGACATAATTATTGCTTTATTGATAAATTCTACTATTAGTGGAGGTTTTATGAAGTATGATTTTGATTCAATCATCTCAAGAAAAGATGAGTTTAGTGCAAAATATAGAATGGCAGAGAAAAGGGTAAAAGATATAAATTTAATACCACTATCAATAGCTGATATGGAGTTCGAAACAGCTCCAGAGATAAAAGAGGCTATTTTAAAACGGGCAAATCATGGTATATATGGATACACATACCTTCAAAAAAATTGGTTTGAATCTATTATAAACTGGACAAAAAAAAGATATAATTGGAATATAAAAAAGGAGTATATTACATTTTCTCCAGGGGTTGTATCTGCAATTAATATTGCAATTCAAACATTTACAGATATGAGAGATAGAATCATAATTCAACCACCTGTATACCCACCATTTTTCTCATCCATCACAAATAATAAAAGACAGGTTGTTAAAAATCCACTTAAAGTTGATTCAACTGGTAGATTTCAGATAGATTTTGATGATTTAGAACAAAAACTTAATCATAGAGTTAAAGCTATTTTAATATCTAATCCCCATAATCCAACGGGAAATGTTTGGAGCAGAGAGGAGCTTCAAAAAATAGGTGAATTTGCAATAAAATATGATTTAATTATATTATCAGACGAGATTCATGCTGATATTATTTTTGGAGATAAAAAACATACACCTATTGCCTCTATTTCAGAAGAGATTGCAGATAGAACTATCACATTTATCTCTCCAAGTAAAACATTTAATCTTGCAGGTTTAACAACTGCAGTTACAATTATAACAAATCCAGAGTTAAAAAGAGATTTCGATTTTACATTAGAGCAACTTCACTTAAAATCTGGTAATATTTTTGGAAACATAGCTCTTGATGCTGCCTATAGTAATGGAGAAGATTGGCTAGAGGAGCTTTTAATATATCTAAAAGGAAATATCGATTTCACAATAGATTTTTTTAAAAAAGAGCTCCCAAAAGTAAAAACCTACTCCCCTGATGGAACTTTTATGCTTTGGCTCGATTTTTCAGACTATAATCACCCCTCCATAAATAAATTACTATTAGAAAAAGAGGGAGTTCATCTTATGGATGGTGCTTGGTTTGGTGGTTCATCAAATTTTCAAAGAATGAATATTGCAACACCAAAAGAGACTCTAAAAGAGGCTTTAGAGAGAATAAGAGATCTTTTTAATAGTTATGATTTTTCATAAAAATATGAAAAAACTGTTTTTTTCTTAAAAAAAGAGTATTTTTTATCTATTTTTCTTTAAAAAAACTATTTTTATTTTTTCTTATAGGATAAATATGAGAATTGCTGTTGATTTTGATGGAACAATTGTTGAACATGCCTATCCTGCAATTGGTAGGGAGATGATTTTTGCATTTGACACACTAAAAGAGCTTCAAAAAAAGGGACATCTTCTTATTTTATGGACATATCGCTCTGGAGACTATTTAAAAGAGGCTGTTGAGTTTTGTGAAAAAAGGGGATTAAAATTTTATGCAATTAACAGTAGTTATCCTAATGAGAAATTTGATGGCTCTATTAGCAGAAAAATTGATGCTGATATTTTTATTGATGATAGAAATATTGGTGGATTTCTTGGTTGGAGAGAGATTTGGAATATTTTACATCCAGATAGCTCTATAAAAACAAAAAAAAGAGGTTTTTTTAGTAAATTTTTTTCATAAAAAACTAAAAATATTTATATTAACTTCAGTGGGTT
>JAFGXH010000076.1 GCA_016936735.1 bacterium | reverse complement strand
ATCTACTTTTTCAGTGTTATCTACTTTTTCAGTGTTATCTACTTTTTCAGTGTTATCTACTTTTTCAGTGTTATCTACTTTTTCAGTATTATCCACTTTTTCAGTGTTATCTACTTTTTCAGTGTTATCTACTTTTTCAGTATTATCTACTTTGTTTTTTTGTAATTGAACTTTAACACTATCTTGAGTTATTGTTTTAGTGATAACTTTTCTAGCAGGTGTAATAGAGTCTAACATTGGAATATGAACTATCTCTGCAATATTAAGAATATAGGTTGTCATAAGCAATAGCATAACAAAAAGAATTGCAGCAATAATACCCCAAATAGAGCTCTCTTTTTTATTTTGAGATGGAGTTAAACTATCTCTCTCAACAATTCCTGATTTAGATTTTATCTCTGATTCCTTTTGAATTTTTGAAAACTCTTTAAATAGTGGATGAGATAAAATTGGCTTAAAATCAGTATTATCTAAAGAGTATGATATTCCATTAAGTTGAACTCTTGTTTTAAGCCATTCAATAATATCTGCTTCAACATCAAAAGTATAGGTTGGACCATTCTCTATTTTAACATAAAGTTTATTTTTTTCAATACCACTATTATCTTGATTTTCACTATCTTTACGTTCAAAATCATTATTTTGAAGAGTTGATTTAAAATCATTTTTCAGTGAATTAATGCTCTCTTCTGTCTCAATTTCTGCCTCTACTTCGATCTCTTCCTCTTCTGGAAGATTTTCTAATGAATCTCCCTCTTGACGTAATTTATCCATTTCAGAAAGTGGAATCTCTATAGTATCTGAGTCATCATTAACAATATTTTGTTGTTGAAATATTGAGTTATTAATATTGCTTTTAGGTGGTTCTAATGTGATATTTTGCTGACTATTATTTTCTTGAGAATTTTTTTCTGAATCATTTTTAGGAAGTAATTCAGGTTCATCTTCATAACTTATAGAGATCTCCTCCTCTTCATTAAAATCTGATTTAAATGGAGTTGGTTCTGTTATTTTAAGATCTTCTTGATTTTGTTCTAAATCTAACTTAATCTCATTTTCAGCTGATTTTAAATTTAGTTCACTATTAAAATTATTACTATTTTCTAAAACAGTTGGTTGCTCTATTAAATCTTCAACACTTCCCATATCTGTTGATGATTTTTTAAAAACAGAGTCTATTTTTTTATCTGAGCTATTTTGTTCAGATTTAAAAGGAAATTTAGAGTCTGTTTTATGACCCTCTTTATTAAAAATGCTTTTTAAATCATGTGAATTATTAGATTTTTCAGTTTTAATACTATTCAAAGCTGAATTTAATTTTGAACTTAAATCAGTCTCTTTTGTTTTTGGAAGAGATGACGACTCATCTTTTTTCCCTAAAATAGAGTCTAATTTAGATGAAATAGTCTCCTGTTTTGTAGTATTTGATTTTAATCCTAAATCACTCTCTTTTGTTACTGTTTTTGAGGCTGTTTCAGATTTTATTTTATTTATAATGGAGTCTAGTGATGATTTTTCAGAGCCACTCTCTTTGAGTTGTTCATTTTTTTCAATGTTTGAAGTGGACTCAAAATCTTCAGTTTTTTCATTCTCAACCTCATCTGTGAAATCCTGAAATATCTCATCAAAAGAGGGACCCTGTTGAGAGGAGTTTGATAAAAAGTTTGGTGATATAGATAATTTGGAATTCTCTTTATCATGTTTTAATATTCCTGAATTTGAGGATGTATTTGTTGTAGGAATTGCAGTATTCTCCTCTTCAACTAATGGATTGAATTTTTTTGCTTCAACTTTTTGTTGTTGAAGTTTTTGTTGTTCCTCCCACCAATTATCAGATATTCCCAAATCTGAAGGAGCAAGAACAGTTGGTCTATCCTCAAAATCGGAAAACTGAGGTGTCTCCTCAACATGAGCTATATAATCAGGAGCTGAGTCTGTTTTTTTGACAAATATTATAGAGCCACATTTTGTACATTTTAATTGTGCTCCTTGGGGTGGGATAACATCATCTTTAATATTATATTTTGTTTCACAACTCTGACAAGATATGAGCATGGATCTCCTCTCAAACAATTCAATGGTATTATGACATATTTTTTATATAAAATGCAAAATTTTAGTTTATATCCATTGGAAGTAGAATATAGAAGTAGTTTCTATCACTCTCTCTTTCTGTTGATGGAACATCTGATGTTATCATAATAATAGAGTTTTCAGATTCAACATCAAGAACAAAATGTTCAGAATCCACTCTTGAAATCATATCAGAAAGAAATTTACCAGAGATTCCAATTGTAAGATTTTTTCCATTATATGCAACTTCAAAATTCTCATCAAATTTATAGGAGTAATCATCTTGGCTTTGAATAGATATTGTATTTGGTTCAAGATCAAATCGAAGAACAGGAGCATCTTTTGCTGTTGTTAAAGAGGCTCTTTTTAAAATTTTCTGAAACTCTTTTTTATTCCCTATAATTTTATATGCTTCATCTCTAAAAATACTTTTGTATGAAACAAAATCACTCCCTAATAGTCTTAGCCAAACAGTTGATGTTATACCCTCTTTAGGATCTGATAGATGAAGTGAAAGGGAGTTTTCCATTATTGTAATTTTTATGGTTTCTGTTGGATCAAATGTTTCAAGAATTTTTCTAATTCTATCCAAATCCTCCTTTGCAATCATAATTCCATTTTTAAAAAGTGAAGATAGATCATTTTCCTCTTGAATCTCTGCATATGCTAATTGAAAACCATCTGTTGATACCATAATGATTTTTCCTGAATCATAAGTTAGAAAACCTCCTCTCATTTTATGTCTTGTTGGATCAGAAGAGATTGCGAACCAAGTTTTTTTAATAAGAAAAAGAAGTTTTCCAATATTTATATCAAATGGAACTCCTGTTATTTCTGGTCGATTAACATACTCACTTATACTTGAAACAGGTATTTTAAATTTTGATTTTCCACCTTTAAGAGCAACAACACCTTTATCTGATGATTCAAAATCAACTCTATCACTCTCTAATGAACGAAGAAAAGAGTCAAGTTTTTTTGCATGAATAAGAAATGATTCAACCTGTTGAAGTGATTCAGCTGTGATAATTGATGTTATACCTGTATGAGCATTTGCATCAGTTGCAGTAACAGCGATTTGTGTTTGATTTACAGCCTCTATAAGAACATTATCAAAAACACCAGAGATAGAGTGTTCATCAATAAAGCCAAGAGAGTTTGATATAACTTTTTCAAAAATCTTTTTACCTAACTGTAACTTCATTATACCTCCATTTTATTCAAGAATAGTTTTTATTTTACAAGTACTAATTACTTAACATTGATTCAAGAACTTTGATATCTTTTCTAACTTTTATATCACTATCCATAAGTTGTTCTATTTTTTTCAAGCTATTTATTATTGTAGAGTGATCTCTTTGAAATATTGAACCAATTTTTTCTAAAGTCTCCTCTGTTAATCTTTTTGCTAAAAATATAGCTACTTGGCGAGGTGTTGTAATGTTTTTTTGTCTTTTTGCTGATAAAAGATCTGGAATAGTGATATCATAAAATTTTGATACAACTTTTTGGATATGTTCAACTGAGATGGATTGATCATTTATTTTATATGTTTTTTGAAGATATTGTCTTGCAACATCAAGGGTTATATCAATTTTTTTAACCTCTTCCATACTTTTAAAACATTTTAAAATTGATTCAATCTCCCTAATATTTGAACGAAGGTGTTCTGCTAAAAACTCAATAACCTCCTCTCTTAATCTAAATCGATAAAGAGATAGTTTCTCTTTTATAATCAAGACACGAGTTTCAAATTTAGGAGGTAATATATCAACAATAAGTCCCCATTCAAAGCGGGAACGCAGTCTATCTTCAATATCTGGGATCTCTTGTGGATATCTATCTGATGTTATTACAATCTGTTTCTGAGCATCCCTTAAATGATTAAAAATATGAAAAAAATGCTCTTGTGTCTTTTTTTTACCAGATAAAAATTGAATATCATCAATAAGAAGAATATCACAATTTTTTCTAAATCTATCAATTAACCAAGGAACTCGTTTATGTTCAATAGCATCCATAAACTCATTTAAAAACTCCTCTGTTGTTAAGTTAACAATTTGAGTATATGGATTTTTTTTCAAAAGAGCATGACCAATACCATGAAGAAGATGAGTTTTTCCAAGACCAACACCACCATATATAAATAATGGATTATAGTTTGTTCCACCTGGCTGTTCTATAACACTTTTTGAGGCATAAAATGCCAACTCATTTGATTCACCTACAACAAAATTCTCAAAATAGTAATCGGGATTAAGAGTATGAGATATAAATTTTTCACGCTCCTCTCTTAATTTTTGAAGAGTTCTTGAGTATGGATTATTTGAACTGTTCTGAGCTGTTTGGTTGCTATTTTTTTGATAAGATTGCAATAAAAAGTGAACTTGATAAACATCTTGAGTTAATCTTCTCAATATATTTCTAAATTTTTCCTCAAAATTATTATCAAGAAGCCACTGTTTAATATGTTCTGCAGGAACATGTACTTTAAGTGTTTGTGTTGATTCATCAACATAGTATTGAAGATTTTTTAGCCTGTTTTCAAAGGTATTGAGGTCTATAACCTCCTCAACAGATTTATAAAACTCCTCTTGAAGACCCATAAAAGCATCCAAACATAAGATTGGGATTATAACTTTTTTTAACCTTTTTGTAAAGAGAAAGCTTGTGGATTTTTTGTTATTTTTTCTTAAAAGAGAAAGTGTTTTTTGTTATAAAATATTTTAATATATTGTTTAATAAAACTTATTTTTAATTTTAAAGAACTCTATCAAGAAGCATATCTGTAAATTTAGAATCAATCTCATCTGCATCAACATATTGAATATATTTCATATCATTATCTAAAATATGATCTGTTATCCAATTTAAAAGAAATTTCTTAACTTTTATAGAGGCAGCTGGAAGCATTCCTGTTTTAAATTGAATGAAAAGCTCTTGCATCTGATTTGTTAAATCTGAATGGTATTTTTTATGGTCAAGATAGTTTGGATAATCATAAATTAGTAGTAATCTCTCCTCATCTGAGAAATGTTTAATTGTATAGTCAATAAGATTTTGGAAAATCTTATCAAGAGTATCATAGCTTTTTCCCTCCATAATAGATTCATGAAGTTGATTTGTCAGCATAATTAATCTTTTATGTTGAATATCGATTGCTTTTATTCCTGTTTCATATTTTATATCCCATTCAATAAGCATATT
>JAFGXH010000075.1 GCA_016936735.1 bacterium | reverse complement strand
CTTTTTCATCTTTTTAGTAAATAAAATTAGCATTTTACCTACTTTTTAAGTCCCTCTCCAAGTATTGGGGAGGGATTTAGGGTGGGGATTCTTTTAAAATTTAAAAAAAATAGCTAAAATCAGTTTCCACTAAATAGTTAATCAATAATTTTGACTACATTTCTATAAGTTATAACTACTGTAAAGATATAAATGCAATATTTCTCATGTCACTTTTATCTCTTCTACTACTAAAAAAATATGGTGTACAAAATGTACATATATCAACAATTTCAATCTGTTTTTCTGAAATATTTAATTCATCTATTAAATATTTTAAATTAATCCCCAATATATCAAGTCTCCATAAATCATCTTTGATTTGTGAAAAAAAATCTTTATAATTCTCATTATCTATTGTGAATATATCATAAAGATCTTTTTTAACATCATAGCAGCATTTTCTATTTGATGGACCAATAGAGAATAAGATTTTCTCTTTATCACATCCATATTTTTCACACATTAATTCAACTGTTTTTTTTAATATTTTAGATTTAGTTCCTCTCCAACCTGCATGAACAGCTGCAATAACATTATTTGAAGGATCAAAAATTAAAATTGGAATACAATCAGCTGTTCTTATTGTTAAAATAACCTTTTTTTGATTTGTTATAATTGCATCTGCCTCAATATCTTTAGAGTATCCAGGATAAAAAACAACATTATCTGTATGAGCCTGTTTTAGATTTATAATTTTAAACCCTTTTCCTCCACTAAAAAGTCTCTCTTGATATCTATCCATTGTTTTTAGATCTGTTTTTCCAGAAAAACCTGCAATTATATTTTTGTATTTTTTGAATATTTCTGTATTTATAAACACAAAGTCTCCTAAAATATCAATAATCCTCTTAATGAAATATTTTAACTATTTTTTATTATCTTTCAACAATTAAATATCATATATCACTATTTTTTATCATATTTAAATATTAAAAAAATAGTTTTTGATAAACTCTGTTTAGTAATTTTTGCTATTTTTCAAAAAAATAGATGTTTGATTATCTTTTTATAGGCAATTTTTTTTGATTATAAATCTCATGAGTAGCCGATAATTCAATTTCAATATCATCATTGGATGTATATTTAGAGTCAAAAAATTTAAAAATTTTAGGAGTTATTTTTACAGCAATAATAGCAAGAATAATACCAGCAATAACATCAACCCCATAGTGATATCTAAGATACATAGTTGAGAATATTGTTAAAATTACAGGAAAAAAGAATAGATAAAAAATCTTTCTATCATATCTATAGCTAAGAATTAATATTGCTAATGGTTGAGCTGTATGAAGTGATGGAAAACAATCCATATCAAATCTTAGTAAATCTATAGTTTGTTGAACACTATTTCTTCCAAAAATATATAAATCTGTTGAATATATAACATGATTTTGAAATTGAGGTCCAGCAACAGGAATCAATAGATATAAAATATATCCAGAATATGCTATTAAAATAAAAGTTAAAGACAATACTCTAAACTCTTTATATTTTCCTTTAAGATATAGTATTATTCCCAATATAGGTAGATAAAAATAGTATGAATCGTATGCTAACTCATTAATTTTTGTAAAAGGATAGGATATTAATGATTCCATCCATAAAGATGGGGTTTTTCCAAAAAGTGAGTTGTCAATAGAAAGCATTAATGAGTCTTTTTGTGATATACCAAGATACATTACTATATCATCTAAATGAAGATGTTTTAATGATTCATAAACCACTATAACAACAAAAACAGGTAGCCAATCTCTTAATATATCAATTAATTTTAACCAAGATTTGGTATCTTTATGATTTTTTTTATTTACAATAATAACAACGGAGTATATAGTGACAAACAGAAACAGAAAATACATATAACTATATGATAAAACACTCTGTTGTATATTTTCAAAAAGAGGCTTATGACCTAAGATAGATAAAATCATAATTAGCAAAAATACAGATAGTGCTAAAACCTCTTCAAACCTAAAGTATCTAAATATATTTCTCATCCTAAACCAGAAATATTCTAAGAGTAGTATTCTACATATTTTTTATAATTAGTCAAATATAACTTTAAGATAATCATTTAATAAAGAGAAATATATTTTAGAGGGATTGATTAAAGAGAGTTAAATAGAGGTTTCAATTAAAAATATTTCATTGAGTTAGCTGTTTCAGAGAGAGCTTTAATGTATTGAAAACGTTCAAATGTTGAATTCATCAACTCTGCCTCGCTTAAAATTCCTTTAAATTGAGATAATTTCTGAAAATTCTTCTCTGCCATCCAATTTTTTATATCAGAGAGTATTTTAGGGATATATTCAAACCCTTTTTTATATAAAACAGAGGCAATTTCAACAGCAGATGCTCCTGCAAGTATAGATTTTATAACATCACTTCCAGAGTGAACCCCTGTTGTAACAGCAAAATCTGTTTCAATTGCTCCAGATAAAAGAGCAACCCATCTTAATACATGAGGTAACTCATCAGAGTGACTAAGGGGGGAAGCATAGGTTAATTTTAGTGTATTTATATTTATATCTGGGTTATAAAAGCGATTAAATAATACTATTCCAGATGCACCAGCATTTGCCAATCTATTAGTTATTTGGTATATATTTGTAAAATAGGAACCAATTTTAACAGAGATTGGAAGTGAGATTTTATCTAAAACTTTATTTAAAATCTCAATATATGAATCCTCTAGCTCTTTGCTTGTTTTATGGAACAGTGGTGGGATAAAAAGATTTAGTTCAAGAGCATCTGCTCCAGCATCCTCTATTTTTTTTGCATACTCAACCCAATCACCACTTGAAACACAGTTAATACTTCCAATGATAGGGATTGTTAAATCCTTTTTAGCCTGTTTTATAAGAGATATATAGTCATTAAGAGTTGTATCTTTAGTTATATTTTCAATTAAATCATAAGCCTCTGGATGTCCTGAAAGATCCATGTTTTGAATCATCTCTGTCTCTGCAATAATCTGTTCTTGAAAAAGAGATTTTAAAACAACTGCTGCTGCTTGATTCTCTTCTGCTCTTCTAAGACTGCTTGTATCAGATGTTAATCCACTACTGGAAACAATAATTGGATTTTTTAGCTCTATTCCAAGATAACTTGTTTTCAATGCTGTCATAATATCCTCCTAAGATTGTTTAAAATATATTGATAGAGGTTAATTTTATTTTTGCCACACCAAGTGATAATAAATATTTTAATATAACACTTATTAAAATAAAATACAAAAGAATTTATTAAAAAGTTAATAGAAAAACTATTTTTTATATGTTTATTCCTATTTTTGAGGGTAGATTTTTCGAGTAAAATTAAAAACTTAAATTCATACCTGTAGATTGAGACTCTTAAAATTTAGATCGTTTTAAATTAAGGCCACTCATTCTCTATTTTACAAGCCTTTTTAAAATCTTCAAAACTCATTGGTTTAACACCATATTTTAAAGATTGTTCAACATAATTATTATAGGCTTTTCGTATCACATCATCAGTAGAGAGAAAATTCTCTTTTGTTTTAATCATTTTATTTTTATCTTTTTTTCCCATCATTACCCCTATTTAAGATAAATTAAAGTAACATATTTTTTAAAAAAATTCAAAAAGATAAAATTTTTATGTAAAATCAGTTTAAAAGAGATTTTTGATTATATTTTTAATAGCATGCGGAGTTATTAAAGAAAACATTTGATGAACCATATTTTCTATCAATCCAAGCAAAAGAGTAATATCCACTTGGATGAACAACAATATCACCAAAAGAGTACTCTTTCGCAATAGTACTAGCTAAATTTGTGATTCTGCTTATTCCACCAGCCATTAAATTCTCTTGTAATGGGTGGAAGTTTTTTATATAAAATTCACCTGAATATATGAAAAGAGTATACTGTACCCCATTCCATAATAGTCTTTCATTATTTTGACCATCACCATAAAATATTGATTCAATATATTTATCTTCAAAAAGTTTATCTCCCTCTTTATTCATAAGAGTAAAATAACCATCACTTCCCCACATTGTATAGAAGATACCAAAATTATCCCCATCCCAAGCAATTGATGGAGATAAATAATCAGCAGGCATAAAAGAGAGTAGTTTTGGAGTGACTAAAACTGTTCCAATAGAGTCTATTTTTTCAAAATAGATGGCATTAAAACCTATTCTTGGATGTCTCTCCTCCCAAACCATACCATAATTTCCATCATCATCAATAGTGAGATTAAAATTTCGCTGATTATTCTCTATTGTTATTGCTGTTGGTTGAATTGCAGATTCACCATTTGCATTATATTTTCTAACATAAAGTGCAGACTCTTCTGTTGAGATCTTTCTCTCTATCCAAAAAACATTATAACTTGATGTTTCTGAATTCCAATATGCTCTTGGTCTTATTGAATCACCATAAACACCTGCACCAGTCTCTGTTGTAACCATTGTTTCAGATAATACAGAGCCTGCTGGAGATACTCTTGCAAAATAGACATCATAATTCATATTATCACCATCAAGGGCATCATTACGTCTATCCTCCCAAACAACAAAGAAGTTATTTCCATCTGTTGTGATATCAGGATTTGTTTTATGACCAGAGTTAGCATTTTGATTAATGATAAATGGTGCTTTAACCACATTTCTATTTTGATCAACTAAAGTCATGTATATATTCCATAAACCAGAGTCATCAAGCTGTTGCCAAACAACTCCATATAGAGTACCAGAAAAAGCCATTTTTAAATTTCCTTTTTCAAACTCTGAGTTTGTAAGTGCTAACTCATATGATGAGGATAGAGTTCTATTTGGAATACATTCACAAAGATAACTTTGGAAATCCAAAGGATTACACTCCTCATTATTCATACACTCAACATCTTTACATGGGTCAACACAAACACCTGATGTATTGGTTTCAAAATATCCATCTTTACAAACACACTCTGTATTTGATGAATCTGGTTCAACATTATTTGCATCATTACAATCAAGAATACAGTTATCACCAACTTTTTTATAACCAGCATCACACTGACAGCTTAAATTATCTGTTGCAGGATTAGAGAATGGTATATGATGACAATCTATAATACAATTACCACCAATAGGAATATATCCATCATCACAAATACACTCATTATTGCTCTCATTTGCATGAGCAAATTGATCCTCACACTCTAATTCACATTTTCCATTTCTAAAAATGTAACCATCTTTACAATCTTCACCATATGTACATGCAATAAGCTCATTATTGCTTAATACAGTTTTATAGTTTTCAGGACATAAACAGGCATCATTATAGATGTTTGGAACTGAATTTGGAATAGATGTACAATCTAAATAGCAAGATAATCCATTCACAAGATATCCACTTTCACAACTACAGGTTGGAGTTTCATCCACTGCAACACAACTTCCATGTCCTGAGCATGTAACACCTTTACAGGGGCTCTCAAGAGTTGGTTGTGTTTCAGAGCATCCCATAATGAGCAAAAACAACAGACCAAATACTATTTTTTTCATATTCTCCCCCATTAATAACATCCAATTTGGTCAATTATTAGTTGATGTTTTCCATATCTTAAATCACTCCAGATTGCAATAAATCTTCCATCTTCATATAGAAAATCACCATAATCTTGATATGTACCAAATTTACCAACATTTCCACCAGAGTAGCTAACTCTTGTGTTATTATTTTGAACATTAGTTTTTGTATATTGATAAAGATAAATCTCTCCACCATTAAGATAGAATGATGTAAAAAATGTTCCATCCCAAATTAATTTAAGAGATGTACCTGGTGTATAAAAAGTTTTTTCATAATGCAATTTGTTTCCATTAGAATCAATTGTTGTAAATCTAAAATAGTTGGAATATCTCCAAGCAACAAGAAAATTTTCACCATCCCAGATTGATATAGGATCTGTTGATGAGTAGTTATCGTATTGAATCAATTTTCTTGCAACTAACTTCTCATTTGCAGAAGAGATTTTCTCAAAAAAGAGTCTATTATAGCTATTAAATCTTGTTAAAAGTGTAACTCCATAATTCCCATCTGAATCAATAGATATATCATAATCAATAATTGATTCATCTGCATTAGTTATAGAGAAAATAGTCTCTTCAGGAGTCCCATTTGTATCTATTGAGTTCATAAAAAGAACATTATATCCAGCAACATATCCTAACCAGAATAGAGTATATTTTGATGTTGTTGGATTCCAAACTAATTTAGGAGTTTTATCTGTTACAACATTCTCCTCTTGAACTCGTATCATCTGTATACTACCTAGTTCACCATTTGATGATACTGTTCTTACTTTAAAAATATGTACAATTGGCTCTACAACATCATCACCAATAATAGATCTCCAAACTGCTAAGTAGTTTGAACCATCTGTTGAGATAGAGAATTGAGAATTTTCATTGGGATTAACCTGCTCCTCATCACCAATAGCTATTGCATCAAGTGTAACATCTCCATTTTTATCAAGAATTCCAATATATGGTTGAAATCTATCTCTTGACTCATTTGCTCTATTCCATAATATGGCTGTTTGAGTTGAGGTAGATGCTAATTTTGGAGCAATTAAATCATATTCATTTTCAAAAAGTCTGTAGAATTGGTCAGGAGTGAAAACTCTATTATTAGTACATTCACACCTAAAGTTTTCAAATGATAAACTTTTACACTCTGCATTATCATAACAAGTTACTTCATTACAAGGATTTATGCAAACTCCAAGCTCATTTGAAATATAATAGTCATCTTTACAAACACACTCTGTGTTTGATGGATCAGCCTCTGTATTCTCTTCTGAACAGATTAATATACAATCATCTCCAACTCTTTGATATCCAGAATCACAAAGACAACTTAAATTATCATCTGATGGATGAGAAAATCCAATATATCTACAATCAATTACACAGGCTCCATTTATTGTGATATAACCATCATCACAAATACACTCATTATTACTTTCATTTGCATGAGCAAAAGAGTCTTCACAATTTAATTCACATTTCCCATTTCTAAAAACATAACCATCAACACAGTTTTCACCAAAACTACAAGATAGTAGTTCATCTCCAGAATAGGTTGCTTGATATCCCTCTTCACAAACACATTTTTGGTTATATATATCTGGAATAGAACGAGAGATAGTTTTACAATCTAAAATACACTCATTACCAATATTGGTATAACCATTATTACATTGGCAAACAGGTGTATTATTTTCAACAACACAGGCTCCTTGACCAGAGCAAGAGACTCCTTTACAAGGTGTATCTAGTTTAGGGTCATTACTACAACCAAAAACAACAAAAATTGATAACAAAAAGAGAACTTTTCTCATATACTCCTCCATAAATACTTTGTAATAATACCTAAAATAAAAAAAAAGGTCAATAATATAAATAAAATTGGAAACTCTTTATACTATTTTAGATAATTTTGGAAACTCTTTCTGAAATTGCTACAAGTAGCTCATCAAAATTTCGTTTTCCCGCTATTTGTAAACCAAATGGTAATAGATTAAATTTTTCTGTTATTGGTATTGATATTGTTGGTAATCCAAAATGGGTCCAAGGGAGATTCATTATAGGAGAACCTGTTCCATCTTTCCATAGTGGAGCCTCAGAAACTGTTGATGGGGATATCCAAAAATCTATACTATTTTTTTCCATAAAAATATTGATTGAATTAGATAAAAATCTATGTTTTTCAAGAAGAGTTTTATAATCATTTTCTGATATTGAGTCTCCCTCATTTATTAATTCGATTGATTTTGCTCTATATAGATTATGATAGTTTTTATAGTTATTATGAATTTTTGCAAACTCATAAGAGACTATTTTTTTATGAATAGAGTTTATCTCTAATATATCATTAAAATACTCAAATTTAACAACTTTTATCCCAAATGATTCAATAGTTTCAACTGTATTGTAAAATATTTCAAGAGTTGATTTATCTGCCTGTTCTAAATATTTTCCCTCAGGAATTGCAAAAATTGGACATTTCTTTATTAATTTATCAATTATATCAATATCTGCATTCCAATTTTCAATCCAATATGGAGCTGTTTTATAAATAGTGTTAAAATCTGATGTTATTGAGCCAACATGATCCATTGTTGGAGAGAATGGGAAAACACCTTCTGCAGATACTCTTCCATATGTTGGCTTAAATCCAATAACTCCACAAAATGATGCTGGTCTTGATATTGAGCCAATAGTCTGTGTGCCAAATGCAAATGGAACAAAATCAGAGGCAACCGCTGCAGCAGAACCACTGCTTGAACCACCAGGAGTATGCTCTAAATTTATAGGATTTTTTGTCTCATTCTGCTCAAAATATGCGAACTCAGTTGTAACTGTTTTTCCAAGAACTAAAGCTCCCTCTTTTTTTAAAGTATTCACAACTTTAGACTCCAAGATATCATTAAAAGCCTCATAAGGAAGATTTGAACCACATCTCATATCTAAGTTCTCTACAGAAAATAGATCTTTTACGCCAATAAGTAATCCTAAAAGTGGAAGATTCTCAATATTATTATTTGCAATAAGAGTTTTTGCCTCTTGAATCAACCTCTCTTTTCTATTTTTTTCAGGTAAAAATGATTTTATCTGATTATCATTTTGTTCAATATTTTCACATGCCTTCTCAATAATATTAAAAATCTCATTTGAAACCATTTTTACCTCTATTAAAATAAAATTTAAAAACTATAAAAATATAAATAGATTTTTATTTTTGGGTATTATTTTGTTTTTGGTTTATTTTTCTAAACAAAACAGTTGTGGGATTTTAACAAAGTTAAATATAAAAAGCAAGAGAAGTTAAAAATTAATCAAAAATCTCAATTTCATCCTCATCCTCTTCATGATGTTGACAACATGGTTCAAGAAGAGTATTGTTTTTAGGATCATAATTTTTGAGTAATTCAATAAAATTTTTAGCCCCTTTAGAGAGTTTTTTCCCTTTTTTGAGAATAATTCCTATTGGACGAAGGAATTGATCATCCATAATACTAACAGAGGCTAATGTTCCCATCTCAAGCTCTCTTAATATTGTTGAATCTGGTAATATTGTAACCAATGTATCATCAACCTCTACCATTCTTTTAATTGTTTCAATATTATCAAAATCCATTTTCATATTAACTTTAATATCATAATATGAAAAAATATTATCAATATGTTTCCTTGTTGGAATATCTTTTTCAAACCCACAAAAATTGATATCTTGAAGAATATTTAAATTATCAATTTTATCTATTTTTGCAAGAGGGTTTTCTGGATGGCAAACAAGAACTAATCTATCCTTTTTAAAAGGGATAATATCTAAAGATGAGTGTTCTTTAGGAAATGCAACAATTCCCATATCTATAATGTTAGCAATAACATCATTATAGATTTTATTTGTTCTACTATATTTTAAAGAGACCTTAACTTTAGGACACTTTTTAAAATATATTTTTAAATAGGATGGTAGTTCATGGAGTCCAACAGAGTAAACTGTTGAGACTTTAATCTCTCCTGCAATAGTATCTGAATAGTTATCTAAACTATCCTCCATCTCTTTAAATACAGATAGAATTTGACGACAATAGCTATGAAATATTTTTCCCTCAGGGGTTAAATTTAAAGAGCCTTTTCCTCTTTCAACTAAGATAACTTTATATGTTTTTTCAACATTTCTAATCTGTTGACTAACAGCAGATTGTGAAACAGAGTTTAAATCTGCTGCTTTTGAGAAGCTTTTAGTCTCAACTAAGTCACAAAAAATTTTAAAAGTTTGAATATTCATCACACCTCCAACTCAATCAGCCACTAATATAAGGAATAATAGATTAAATGTCAACTAATAAAAATTAGTTATTCTTATTTTTTATTAAGATAATTAAAAATACATAATATAAGTGATTTTTTTGTTATAAAAATATGTAAAAATATTATTTTTTTTGATAAATAGATATCTCTTTCTAATAATCTTATTTTGTTTTTTATTTTTTATCTGATTTAATCTATTTTTTTAGTTGGTTAAAAAAATTAGATATTATGAGATTTTTTTACTAATTTTTTTCTAAAAAAGAGAAAAACAATAGTAAAAATTATAAAAAATGTGTATGACATATTAAGCTATTCATAATAAAAAATCACTATTAAAATAAACCTAATCAGGTATTCTATTCTGAAGAGATTGATAACCTATTTTAGTATTATATTTATAAACCATTTTACACTTTCTTTAAACTCATCTGAATTTCTGCAATGGTTTTTGATTTTTTTCAATTTTCAGAATTTTTAAATGTTATTCTTACTATTTATCTAAAATCTTTTTACCAAACACCAGAGACTCTTATAAAAAAGCCACCAGCTTGATAATCATTAAGATAGAATATAGAGTCACTAAAATGGGTAAAATTATATCCAATACCAATACCCATATATTTTTTAACAGCATAGTAACCTTCAAAAAGAAAACCACCAGTTGTATCATAATCTAACATTGATCTTAATCGATACTCAAGAGCAATATCAAATGTTTTAGCTAAGTGATATGATACTCTATTTATCCATAAAACTGTTGTTAAATCTGATTTAGGAATATCAGATTCCTCTAATAATGAGTATTTTACAATAACTTTCTCTGTAAATTGTAGTCTAAATGCAGACTCAAAAACAGCACCAAGAGATATAACATGAGCACTCTCTTTATACTGTCCAGCATCAAGAAGAGATAGTGGTCGATTCTGATATACAAGTGAATATTTAAATAAAACAGTTAAGAAATCATAGGAGAATGGTCTAAATGCTCCACCAACACTACACTCTAACATCTCTGCATCTGTTATATCTTTTGTTAAATTCTCAGTTAAAAAATAGTTCACTTTTGCCAAAAATGTTAAATCTGCGGTATATTGATACTCTCCACCTAAAGTTGCTAAATAGTGAACTCTAGTCTCATCAATCTCCTCATATCTAAGCTCATTTTTTAGATATATTGTTAGTAGATCTTTTATATCATATGCAATACCTGCACTTAAAGCATCACTCTGTCTATCAGACCCCAATGAACTAGTATAAAAAGTATGTTCAAATCCAGCCTGTATACCAAAATTCTCATTAATTTTGAAAGTTTTACCAATACCCATTAATGCTCTATCCTGTTTTGATGAATCATTTTGATCTACTTGATACTCTCCATAAAGTTTATAAGATGAATCTTTACCAAAATAGCTCTCTCCACCTAAAACAGATGCTGTATAGTTTTGATCTGACTCATTGTTCCATTTTTGAGTTAAATATAGAGAGCTTTTCTCATTTGGATAGAGTTTTAAACCTGCAGAGGTAATATTATCACCTGAAAATCTGACACTCTCTGTTCCTATTACAGAAACATATTTATTAAATTTATACTCAGCTCCAGCAGTCAACTGAAAATGATCTCCTGTTGAATTAACACTATTTTGATATGTATCTCCAAAAATAAGATCTGTTCCTCCTAATAGAGTTAAATTATCATAGAATTTATATGTTCCTAAAAAGGATGTAACATTATGCTTACTACTATTTGAACTACTTTCTGTTTCAAAAGAGGAGAATCCAAATTGATTTGCAACAGAAAACTCTATTTTATCACTATATTTTTGTTGATATTGTAGAGTTAATTGTTGAAGTGATGTTTCAGTATTACCATTTAGTTCTGTTCTATTAATTCCGCTATTTGCAGAGTAGTTTGTACGAATTGAGCTTGTATCATTTAATTGGTAACTACTTTGAAACATAAAACGATGTCCACCCTGTTCATACTGATTTCCCTGTGTATAAAAATCTGGTCCCATATATTGATATGTAAAATCAGCATTTAATTTTTCCAGTTTTTTATAAAAATCACCAAAACCAATAGAGCCTTTTAATAGAAATGCTCCTCCTTCCCCTTTATCATCACCTCTTTTCCAAGATTTAAAAGTTATACCACCATCCTCACTTAAATAGCTTAATTGGTCAAAACTAGAGCTCATAGCAAATTCAGTAAATAGTTGAGTTTTATCTGAGTGTTTATAACCAAATCCCATTCCACCAAGTTGATAATCTGCATTTTCACCACTACTTAATACTCTACCCTCTTTTATATAGTGAGCTGTAACATAATATTTATCAAAAATTGTCTCTTTTGCTGAAAAGCCAAATATTGAATCACCATTCAGATGTTCAAGAGATTCACTTTGATAATTAACAGTTAAATAAACAGGATTTCCTGTTAATATTGAGTCGCTTATTTTACCTGTTGTTAACATTACAGAATCAACAAAAGCTGGAATAGGCTCTTTTAACAAAATTGTTCCAGAGGCATGATTAATTGTATAATCATCATTAACAAAAAGCTGTCTTTGGTAAATCTCTAATCCTGTATCTCTATCTCTTACAACAATAGAGACATGTTCACTTCCCTCTTTAATAAAAGAGCTTTGAAGATAATAGATTGAACCATTTGTTCCTCTAAACTCATTATAAACAGTTTTTCCTGCTAACTCATCAGTACTAACAAATAGTGAAGCCTGATGTTTCAATGGTTTTGTCTCTTTATCAAAATATAAAGAGAATCCCTGAAGTGTTTTTTCATATTTAACAAGTTCAGACTCCTGAATGGTTGTATCAAAAACACCCCAAATAAGTTTAGATCTATCTGCTTCGATTTTTACATATAGTTTTCCTCTACTTTGAACATCTTGAGTCTCTTTCGATTTATCCCCATATATAGGATATAATTTCTCTGGTTGAATTAGATTATTATAATACTCCTCAAACTCAGAGACTTTTGATGTATCTAAATGGGCTGTAACTTTAATTGATTCAAAAAAACCTTTAAGATATTTTTTAAGAGACTCTCCTGTTATTCTACCTTTAAGATAAACAACACCTTTTCCTTGAATATAGTATTGATCCTCTCCAAAAGTTTTATAACTTTTCTCCTCTATATTTGCTTTTGCAGAACCAATTGAGGCATCTCCAAGAGCCATAAAAAAGAGAGCTTTGTCTGAAACAGTAACATCTCTTTTAATCTCCCCTACCTCACCATTCTCATCCATAATTTTCACAACAATCTCTTTTAAATCTAATTTTGCATCAATAGCGAGAGAGAAATAGCCATATTTATCTGGTTCACTTTTTTTACCATTAACAGTGACTGTTGTTTTTAAATTCTGTTTACCTTGAATATATATTTTTTCACTATATATAACACTATTTTCTGGAGGTAGAAGTATATAAAATCCAGAGATTTTTTTATTTCCAGTTGCCTCCATTTTTGCCTGAATAGTTTTTTCAGATATCTCTTTTGAACCAAAAAGATCATAATCAACAGAGATATCACTCTCTCTAGGTTGAAAATATTTTTCAACAACTTTTGAGGAGTCACCAAAACTGTTTTTACTAATTTTTTCAGAGGATTCTGATGTTTTTTTACTAATTTTTTCAGATGAATTTAAATTTTCATCTTTTTTAGTTATAACAACAAAAGTTATCTCTCCTTTATCCCGATTAATAAATGTTAATGAGCCATTTTCACCATAAATAGGAACAATATTATCCCCTTCATTTATAATTTGAGAGTTAAATTCAACTCTTATTTTATCAAACTCAGAGTTATTACTATTTTCAAAAGTAGTGTTTTTATTATCTAAATTACCTATTTGATTCTCTAGAGTACTATTATTATCATTTAAAATACCACTTTTGTTTTCTGAACCCTCTTTTTTTTCTGCAACAGTTGTCTCTAAAGGTTTTTCATCTGAATTAGTAGTTTCAACTGTTTTATCTTTATTTTCTGAAGAATCTAAAGCCCCCTTTTGGGAGTGGGTTTTCTTTTCTTTTTCAGAAATAAGAGGTTGATAATACTCAACAACAGATATCCATTTAATATTTGGAACAATCAGAGATTTAAACCAACTTTCAGGAATAATACTATATGAAAGAGTATAAAACAGCTCATTTGGGTCACCAGTTATAGGAATCTCCATATCTGAATAGCCTGCAATAAAACCATTTTTATCAAAAAGTTTTATCTGAAAATCTGTTATTTTAAGTCCATCTGGAGTAGATATTTTCAATTTTCCATTATCAAGAGTTCTCTTAATATCAGGAATAGTGTAATCTATTTTTGTTTGGTCAATAGATATCTCATTATTAACTCTTTTTATAACTTTTGTTTCAACTGTTTTTAAATCTTTTTTCACAAGAGCTAAATGATTTTTATTACCATTTTTATCCTGCATTGTAATATTAATTGAGTCATAACTATCTTTGTGGAAAATATGAAATACTCCACCTTTACTATTTTGAGTAACTCTTTCACCATTTAACTCAAGATATGGCTCATATTGAAAATCAGATTTAGCAAAATCTAATAGTTGTCTATAGTATAGAACACAAAGATTTTTCTCTTCAGATGAGACAGACAGATTTTCTGCACCAATTTTAAATTTTGATATAATATTTTTCTGAATTAATAAAGCCAATTTTCTAAACTCTTTTGGTGTTGCTTTCAGTGATAATTTAATAGATAGAACCTCTTTTAAATCCTCTTTTGATAGTTTATCCAAAAGCTCTTTTTCAGAGCTAAATGATATCTCTTTTATTTTATCACTATTTTGAGAGTATTGAACCATAATATCTTTTTTTGGAGTTGTATAAATATTACTATTTGAGTCAATAATCTCTGCAAAAGAGCTATATTGACCAGCTTTTAGTTTTATTTTTAACTCATCAAACCCTTTTTTCTGCTCAAAAATAAATGGTTCCTCACTATTTTTAGGAATAATATGATAATTTACAATAAAACTATCTCCATCTCTATAGCTGTCATTTAAATATCTTTCTAAACTCTCTTTTGAAATAGAGAGAGATATCTCCTCATCTTCAAAAGAGACCTCAGGGAAAATAGATAAATCAAAAAGTTTCCATCCTATTTTTGTTGCATCTATATATAATGACTCCTCAACAGAGCCAGTTAAAAAGTGTAACTCCTCATATCTTAATGTTGATTTATCCCTTTTTTTTGCCTCATTTGAGACAGTTTTTTCAACAACAGATTTTGAACAATTTAATGGATAGTTAATTTTCATAAGTAAAGCTGGAGTTACCCTTACTAATCGTTTCTCATCTGTTGCTTCAACTCCTGGAATAAGGCTATTTTTATCAAGTTTAAAAAGATGAACACCTGGTGATACAATTGAGAAATGGTATCTTCCATATATATCAGTTTCACTTATATAACCCTGATCTGAATAGATTAAAACACCTGAAACTCCCATTTCACCTAAATCTTGAACTCCATTACTATTATCATCACAAAAAGCTTTACCCACAACAGTTCCAATATCAAAATCTTGATCATGCTTAACTCTAATTGTTGCCTCTGCAATAGAGCTAATTGTTGTAAACTCTTGTGTTAATAGCATTGCTCTATTTGTATACTCCCCTATCTTTGTATTTGTACCAATTGCAACTCTATATGTTAAATCAATCTCCTCACCAGATTTAATATTAAATGGTCCAAACAGAATAGTATTACCCTTTTTTTGATAAAAAGGGTTCTCTATAACATTAATAATCTGACCCCCACTTATAATTGAGGCACGATAGGATTTCTTAACAAATTGCAGTCCAGCTGGAAGTGTATCTTGAATAAAAACTCCCTCATTTTTTGATTTGCTAAAGTTTTGAGAGCTTTTATTCACAACTCGAACATTATAACGAACAAAATCACCAACAGATGCCTCTTTTTTATTTGCAGATTTTGTTATCTCAATATCTGATGATATTGGGTCTAAATAGATATCATTATAAAAAATATTTTGAGACCCAACAGTTAACCAATAACCTTCAGAGATAAAGCCATCACTATCGGTTATAACACTCCCTGTTTGAGGTTTGATTTTTTCAGAAGGATATGTGTAATAAGGAGAGGCATCAACACAAACTCTATATGAGCCCTCTTCTGGAATTGAGAAATAGTAGCTTCCATCTGAACCAACTCTTTGCCCCTGCTGACCTAATGGTAACTCATCAACCAATTCAAGGGAGGAACAATCACTACTTATTGTTCTTAATGAATCATCTTTATATAAATAAACTCTTGAATGTTGAATAATTTTACTATTTTGAGAGTTAAAAATCCTACCCATTGGAGCAATATTAAACTTCACAGATTGATGAACCTCTGGTGAGATATAACCAATATCTTTACTTAATATCTCAACTCCCTCTTTGGAATATATTTTAACAATATAATCCCCCTTTTTAAGGTTATAAAAAAGGAATGCTCCATTTGGATCTGTTGTTACTTCCGATTTTAATTCCAGATTTTTATCAATCTGTTGATAAAGCTTTAGTTTAAATCCATCTATTGGAGCTAATGATTTATCTTTATTTATTAAATTTAAATTACCTCTAAATGAACCTGTATCATTCTCTGCACCAACAATAACTATTGCCTCATTGCTATGATTTTTCTCTAATCCATTATGATATGAGATAGCACTATTTATAATTGAATCTCCCTCTTTTGCAGATGTTTTAATTGTTGCTTTAAAAGAGATCTCAATAGATTGACCAATAGATAATGATATATCATAAACTCTTACTCTACCAGACTCTCCAATTGATGGTTCAAATATAAAATGAGAACTAATAGGTGTTGATTCAGAACCTCTAATATATGAAATTAACTCTGGAAGTTGGTCAATTATCTCAATACCACTTAAATCTCTATTTCCACTATTAGTAAGAGTAATTTTATATTTTAATGTATCTCCAATAGATACAACACCACCATTAATATCCTCAACCTCTTTTTTAATTTCAAATGACTCAATAGAGTTCTCTCCAATAAAAAGAGTATCCTCATTAGATTCATAAAGGGATGAGTTAATTTTTATATAACCTTTATTGCTTATTTTCTCACCAGAATCAACTCTCACTTTAAAAGATAATGTATATAGTTGATTATTTTCTATGTTATCTATTGAGAGTTTTATTGATTTATCACTTTCACTCCAAGCAATATCATCTGCAATAGGTTGAGAATTCAATGTAATTGAATCATAAACATATGAGCCATTTTCAGCCAATGGGTCTGTTAGTAAAACTGTTGGTTTATCATACCCACTATATTTAAAACTTATAGAGTATTGAATAATCTCACCAACATCTAAAACACTATTTCCATTTAAATCATTAAAAGATGAGTTTTTAACAAAAGATGTTAAAATACCACCACCACCAACAACAAATTTTGTTGAATCATTCAGTTCTGATGTTCTTGGATCATCTGATGCAGTTTTATCACTACCATTAATATAGGAATAGGCCTGATTCTCAATAATATCACCAATAGCTGAGTTCTCTAAAATTAAAACATCAAAAGTTATTACTATAGAACTATTAGGATTAATAGAACCAACATTTAGAGATTCTACTAAAGGAGATTCACCATTTAAAGTATCAGGAATAGTTACTCCATTTAATTTAGTTGAATTTCCAATATAAGCTGTTCCTTTTGGTATAAAATCCTCAATAGAGACATCTTTAGCAACTAAAACACCTATATTTTCAACACTTATTGTATATCTTACAGAGCTATTTGGTTCAAAATTATTACCATTAATAGATTCAACAGTTTTTTCTGTTTTTAAAATAGCTTTATTAAAAACTGTGAATTGTGTTGAATCATTTACAACATCTGTTAATGGATTATCAGATGGTTCTGTTGCAACTCCCTCAGCAGATATATAGGCTTGATTGGATATAATTGTATTATTTTGAAGAGTATCTTTAATTTTTGCTTTTATTACGAAACCACCAGCCTCATTAGGTGAAAGTTTTTTTAGAATTTGGTGATCATCATAATGGAATGTGATGCTATTCCCATTAATTCTAGCTCCATCAGCAGAGATAATCTCTAATTTACTAGAATCAATTGTATCAGTGATAATAATATTTTTAGCATCTCCTCCACCACTATTTTTAAATAGAATCTCATACTCTATTTCACTATTTGGAACAAATCCATTTTCATCAAGAGATGTAACTGTTTTTGTAAAATCGGTTAGATTAGGAAGAGATGTAACAGTAAATGATGTCTCATCATCTAATGCCTCTGTTTTTGGATTATCTGAAGGTAATCCCTGATTTAAATTATCAAATGAGATAAATCCCTGATTTTCAACAACTGTACCATTTGAGATATCCCCTTTTATTGTTGCCTGATAGTTTATCTCAATCTCTTGAAGTGGTTGTATCTCTGAAAGTTCAGGTAAAGTAGACTCATTTATATATATTTTTTTTCTTACTCTATCAATAATAACTCCATTTTGATTCTCTATATCAAGATAGGTAAAAGGGAATTCATCTATAATATCAACATAATAGATAGATGATAATCTTGATAGATTCTGAATTTTAATAGTGTAATTCACTTTTTCATTAGGTTTAAAAATAGAGTCTCCATTCTCATCAGTCACTGTTTTTTGAAATAGAATTTTAGGAGTCTCTACAATAATATCTGTGGAATCATTGAGAGCTGGAGTATCTGGATTATCTGTAACATCTAATCTATTTAAGAAGTTATAGTTGTATGTTGCCTGATTAGATATTACTGTTTGGTCTGAAACTCCCTCTTTAATTTTTGCAACAATAGTGAAAACTCTCTCCTCATTTGGTAAAATCTCTCTTAAAGAGCTATTATTTACAGAGCTCCACTCAATAGTTTTTGTTGTAGAGTTATAAATACCATTACCATCAGCAGATACAAATGATAAATTATTATCTAAAGGATCTTGAACTAATAACTCATGAACACTCTCTGTTCCAAGGTTTTTAAATGTTAATATATATGTCACACTCTCATTTGGTTTATATACACCTGCTCTTAAAACTCTTTTTGTACCAACCAAATTTAAAATTGGTTGGCTTTTAACTGTGAATTTAGTTGAATCTAAAGCCTCTGTTGTTGATGGATCATCAGATATAAAAGGTGTTGACTCATCAGTAATAAATGCAGTAGCTTGGTTTGCAACAACAGTTTGTGGTTGAGTTGTTGTTTTAATTGAACAGTTAATAATAAATCTTTTTGATTCATTTATATTGAGTGAGGTTTCTGGATAACTAATTTTATTTCCATTTATAATACCACCAGAGGCATCAATTATAGAGAGTTCTGTTGGAATATTATCAACTGCAATAAATCTAATTGCAGTTGTTCCTGTATTTGTAATATCAAGTTGATATGAAACAGACTCACCTGGATAGTAATCACTACCAGTTATAGGAAGCAACATTTTTTCAACTTTAATACTTTTTTCTGGTGAATATGTAACAGTAAATAGTGTTGGATCATCTAAAACAGATGTTGTTGAATCATCTGAAACACCCTGTGATGTTGATTCAATCCAATTAATCTGATTTGAAATAGTCGCACCATCAGTAACATTGATATTTATTTTTGCAACCACCTCAAATGTTAGTTGTATATTTTTATCAAGTTGAGCTAACTCAGGAACAACTGTTTTATCCCAACGAATCTGATTTCCATTAATTATTCCTCTTGATGCAGAGATAATTGTTAATTTATCTGATATTAAATCTGTTAAAACAATCTCTTCTCCCCAATCATCACCACTATTTTTAAGAGTTATAGTATAAATAACATTATCTCCAGGTCGATAAACAATCTCTCCATTCTGATTTCTAACAGTTTTAAACAAGTCAATATTTGGAGAGCTTACAACTGTAAAATCTGTTGAATCATTTTCTGGTGTTATTGGATTATCAGAGAATATTTTCTCAACCGAATCAGCTTTTAATGAGGCTCTATTTTGTACTAATGTACCATTCTCAATTATATTTTTGAGTTTTCCTCTAAATTTCAACTCTACTTGCTCTCCAACAGCAACAGATTGAAGTTCTGGATTACTATTTTTATCAAAAGAGATATTTCCATTTGTATAAACTCCACCCTGAATAAGCTGTATCTCATCAAAATATTGAGATATTGGATCCTCAATCACAATATTTGTTAATGGAACAGTTCCACTATTTTTAAATGTTATAGAGTATTCAATTGAATCTCCTGGTTTTGGATCACCACCATTAATATCTATAAATGTTTTATAAAACTCAGATATCTGAATATTGGAAACAACAGAAAAACAGGTTGAGTTCTCTTCACCATCAACAGATATATCATCTGATTTAATCATGAATCCAAAAGAGTCATCAGTTAACTCTGCTTGATTACAAATCTCTATTTGATTTGCAATAGAGGAGTTTAATTTCACTCTTAATGTTAAAGTTTTCTCCTCATTTGAGGCTATAGGTGGAAGATACCAAGTTAAAATTCCATTTTCTAAATATCCACCCTCACTTGATGATAAAACCTCAAGATACTCAGGTATTTGATCTACAATTGTTATTGGACCTGAACTATTACTACTAATATTTTTATATTTTAAAGTATAAATAACCTCATCATTTGGCTCAAAATCACCACCATTAACATCCTGAACAGATTTTGTAAACTCAATTGTTGGTAATGCAGTAACAATAAATGATGTTGTATCACCTAGCTCTGATGTTGATGGATCATCAGTAAGAGCATAAGAGATTTGATCTGATGATAAAACTGCCTGATTCTCAACTTTAGTTCCATGAGGAATAGATGCTTTTAATGTTGCTTCAAAATGCAACGCTACAGAATCACCTGCATTAAGAGTTGTTAATCCACCACTACTCCAAGTTATCTGTTCATTTTGATAAATGCCTAAATCTTCTGAAATAATATTATCAAAATATCTTGTATCAACAGGATCTACAACTCTTATATTTGTTGCAGGAAGCGAGCCACTATTTTTTACAATAATAGTGTATCTAATTCTATCTCCACTCTCTATTTGCCCACCATTTAAATCATCAAAAATTTTAGTTGATGCTGCTAATTCAGCTCTTGAATATACCTGAAATTTTGTTGCATCATTAGCAGTTGTAGTTGAAGGGTCATCACTATAGTATACTCTTGGATTATCAGTAGATTTAATTGAGGCCTGATTAGATATCCAATAACCATCAGATAATCCAGTTTTTACTTTTGCTCTAAAAGATAAAATAAAAGGTTCTGAAAGATTTGTTAACTCTGGAGTTGTTATTGAGTTCCAAATAATTTTTCTACTTGAAGAGTCATAAACTCCTCCATTTAAAGCATCAATAAACTCTAAATCAGAGCTTAAAATATCCTCAACAATAATATTTGAACCTGAGCCTGTTCCAATATTATCAAGTTTTATCTCATATTTAACAATCTCTCCAGGTTGAATATATCTTCCACCATTCTCATCAATATAGCTTTTTTTAGTTGCAGAGTAGTTTGATTGACTGCTAATTGTTATAACTGTTGGGTCATTTATTGTTGGGGTAGATTGATCATCAGTTAATTCCTGATAACCAGAAATAGAGATGGTTCCCTGATTCTGTATCTGTAAACCATTTAAAAGAGGTTTTTTTATTGTTCCATTTGCAACAACAGTTGTTGTTCCATTTGCTGATAAAGAGGGAATAATCCAAGTTACTGTATTATTTGAAAAACCACCATTTACAACAGAGATATTCTCAAAATAGCTTGATGAAATTGGTAATTTAACTGTGATAGCATTTACAGTTGATGATGCACTATTTTTAATAGATATCTCAAATTTCACACTATCACCTGGAGTAAATTGTGCTGTGTTATTAAGATTAACTATTTTTAAAAAACTATCACTAAAATCTGCATTAACAGCTTTTGTTAACCTAAATGTGGTTGGATCATGCTCATTTCCACCATTATCATTATCTGTTAAAACTATATCTGGATAGATAGATGGAGTTGTAATATTACCCTGAAGAGTTATAACTCTATTATTTATTGTATCTTCACTAACACCAGAGGCTATAAACTCCTCAATTGTTTTCAACCTTGCTCTATATTTTAAAATAACAGAGGATCTTGCTGGAATCTCAATATTTTTTATATTAACTAATTTTTGAGATTGATTTGAATTATCAATTGCACCAAAAGGATAGGATATAACAGAGAACTCCACAAAATCATTTGGAATAGTTTCAGAATACTCTATATTGCTTAAAGGATTGTTCATTGAGTTTGGAATAGTTATTCTTACCTCAATCCACTCACCTGGTAAGAAATTCCCTCCATTTTCATCATAAACTTTTAATATGGGTGTTGATAACATTGGACTTGATATCAAAGTATCAGTCAATGGAAATGTCTCTGTTGGGTCTGATACAGTCTCTGTTGATGTTATTGATACACTATTTCTAATATGTGTTCCATTTGGAACATCACTATTAACTTTAACTCTAAATGTAACAATTTTCCTATTTGTTCCTCTATATGATATTGTTCCAATATTTAAACCACTTGGAGATGCTATTGAATCTCCAGTTGAAACACCATCAATAAAAGTGGAACCTGGAATATATTGAACACCATTTGGAATAGCATCTTTTATTGTAACATTTGTTGCATCTTGAGATCCATCATTAGTAATTGTTGCAATATATGTCAAACTATCACCTTGAGAGGCTGCTGTTCTATCAACAACTAAACCCGTTCTACTTGTTCTAAAATTTGGTGAAACAGTATCTATTCCTAATAACATATAGCCTAGGAAAATACTCTCTCCACCTCCAGCTTGAGGATAGGCATTTGGGATAACTCCATCACCACTCCCAAGAAGTATTGTCATTGATGTCTGATTGGGTCTTAAAATATTTAGTCCAGTTGAACCAATATTAAAACTATCAATATCAACACCTAGAGCTATTGATGAGTTCCATATATTATTTGGAGAGTTTAATCCATCCTGTAGTTTTGTACCATTTATTGATATAAAATCATAACATGTTGGGCATGGGTAATCTGGGTCTAAATCCTGTGGTGGAACACCAAGAAATCTATCCCCCTCTAAACCAAAATAGCTAAATTCAGCAACAACAGGATCTCCAACTAAAAAACCACCAATATTGAACTGTTCAATACCAATTGAATCCTCCTGTTCATCATACTGTCTAAAACCATCATATAGAATGATATTACGTTTTGTTGTTGCTGAGTTTGATTTATAAACAATAACAATTGACCAAGCTCCATATCTTGCTTGACATAAATAGTCTGTATTACAATCACCAATTAAGGCATTAAGTTCTCCAACAGTATAACTACCATTATGATTAAATGCACCTGCATGATCTTTAACAAAAGGGGTTACATCTTTTCTACAGTAAAAAAAGCCACCCATATTTGAAACAGTAAAACAATCATCTGCCTGAACCCTTGTGGAAAAACCATCTGGAAGTTCAAAATAGACCTGATTATCAGGAACAACAACAGTTGAACCACTCCAAAAAAGATATGCCCCCTCAACCTCTCCATCATATGGGATATTTCTAACATCTCCAGAGCTTCTATTTAGTGAAATATTATTAACATTTCCTGGAGGAGATGCCTCCATTAATGTATTTCCTGTAACAGTTGCAGAACCAAATATTGAGAAATTTTTATACTGTTGATGAGCAGTTCCACCAACAATTGCAAATAGTGATATTGAATATAGTAAAAATAGATAAATATATATTTTCATAAACTTTCCATCAAACATTAATCTTCCAATTAT
>JAFGXH010000074.1 GCA_016936735.1 bacterium | reverse complement strand
TAATAAAATAATAAATGTACTTTTAATATATTTTATGATAAAATATTTCTATGATTATTTGATTAGATGAATATAACTTTAAACAGTTTTGAACAGTTATCTTTTTAGGGGAAATTTTATTATTGTAAAAAAAATTACAATAAAAATTTCTCCTTGTGGAGGAGTTATGAAAACAGATTTGGTAAAAGTTGTTGAAGTGAATAAGGATAATTGTGTTGAGTGTCACTCCTGTATTACTGCTTGTCCTGTAAAATTCTGTAATATTGCTTATGATGGTTATGTTGATGTTGATCCAAATCTCTGTATTGGTTGTGGAAATTGTATAAAAGCATGTACACATGATGCAAGAATGGGTATTGATGATTTTGAACTATTTTTAAAAAATATTAAAAAGGAGAAAATTGTTGCAATTGCTGCTCCAGCAGTAGCTGCAAATTTTCCAAATCAATATCTACAGTTAAATGGATGGCTTAAATCTATTGGAGTAGAGGCAATATTTGATGTAAGTTTTGGAGCAGAATTAACAGTTAAAAGCTATTTGGAGTTTGCTAAATCTGCAAAACCACAAACAATAATAGCTCAGCCCTGTCCTGCAATTGTAACATATATTGAGATTTATAAACCTGAATTGATTCCATATCTTGCTCCAGCAGATAGTCCAATGCTTCATACAATAAAGATGATTAAAGAGTATTATAGTGAATTTAAAAATCATAAAATTGCTGTTTTATCACCATGTTATGCAAAAAAAAGGGAATTTAGTGAAACAGGTTATGGTGACTATAATTTAACATATATCTCAATTGATAAATATTTGAGAGAACAAAGAATTAATCTTAAAAATTTTCCTAAAGTTGATTATAGCAATACTCCTGCAGAACGGGCTGTACTATTTTCAACACCAGGTGGATTACTTCAAACAGCAGAAAGAGAGTTTCCTGGAATATCAAAAATAACAAGAAAAATAGAGGGAGTTGAACTAATCTATCCATATCTATCAGAACTTTATAAATCAATAAAAGAGAAACACTCTCCACTACTTATAGATTGCTTAAATTGTGCAATGGGATGTAATGGAGGACCAGGAACTCTTAATAAACATAAACATGAAGATGAGATAGAGTTTTTGATTGAGGAACGAAATAGAGAGATGCAAAAAAACTATGGAACCTCCTCATCAGGAGTTAAAAAATTTTTTGCAAAACATAATCTCAAAAAAAATATAAATAGATTTTGGAAAATAGGTTTATATTCCAGAGATTATAAAAATCACTCTAATAATCTATCCCTAAAAATACCAAATGATAGAGAGTTAAAAAAAATCTATGAACAGATGAAAAAATTTACAGAAAAAGATATTTACAACTGTTCAAATTGTGGCTATGGAAAATGTGAAGATATGGCTATAGCTATTTTTAATGGATCTAATAGAGTTGAAAACTGTCATCACTTCTTATTAGCATCAGAGGCAGAGCTTCAAAAAATACATGAAATGGAGCTTGAAAAAAATATTGTATCAGAATATCAAAACAGACAAATTTCAAAACTAATTGGGGGTTTAGAGAGTCTTTCAAAAGGCAATTTAGAGACAAAAATAGAGCTTGAAGAGGGAGACCAAATAACAAACGAATCATATAAAACTTTGAGAAAAATTACAACTGCTATTGAGAAATTTTCATCATCTGTACTAGAACTTAGTAAAGATACAAATAAATTAGCAATTGCAGCATCAGAGGGAAAACTGTATGAAAGGGCTGATGAGAAAAATCATTTAGGAGATTTTAAAAAAGTTATATTAGGTGTTAATAACACTCTTGACAACCTCTTAAAACCAATTGAAGTGGCAACAAATTATATTCAAAAAATATCAATTGGAGAGATTCCTGAAAAAATAACAGAGGAGTATAAAGGTGATTTTAATGAGATTAAAAATAGTATCAATATGCTTATTGATATAATGTCTCTTCTTCAAAAAGAGATATATAAAATTATTCACTCTGTTGATAATGGAGATTTATCTATTAGAGTAAATGAAAAAATATTCTCAGGGGATTGGAAAACATTAACAAATGGAATTAACAACATTGTTAACTCTTTTGTTAATCCATTTAAAGTAACATCTAACTACATTGATAGAATATCAAAGGGTGATATTCCACCAAAAATTACAGATAGCTATAAAGGTGATTTTAATGAGATTAAAAATAATCTAAATCTACTAATCGATTCAGAAAAACAGATTGAAAATACAGCAAAAAACATATCTTTGGGAGAGTTAGATAATCTTGATATCCAAAAACGAGGTGAAAAAGACTATATTCTTGATAGTTTAAAAAAATCTGTTGATTCAATTAGATTTTTAGTAAAAGGAATAAAAGAGTATGCAAAACACTCCAATAATGGAGAGCTTGATAAAATAAATCTTGATGAAAATAGAGTTGAGGGGGTATATAAAGAGATTTTTGAGCAACTTAATTCAGCAGCAAAATCTACATCAGAGCCTATTTATGAGGTTTTGGATATTATGAAAAATCTTGAAAATAGCGATTTTACAAACTATGTTGAGGGAGATTATAAAGGAGCATTTTTTACTTTGAAAAATGCAGTAAATAACACAATAATATCAATAAGCAAACTGCTATTTGGAGTCTCTGAAGCATCTAACCAGGTTTTAAGTGGTTCTCAACAGGTTGCAGATGCAAGTCAATCACTCTCACAAGGAGCAACCCAACAGGCAGCATCTCTTGAGGAGATTTCATCATCAATGCAAGAGATAAATTCAAGAACAAAAACAAATATTGATAATGCAGTAAAAGTGAGTAAACTATCTCAAGATTCAAAGAACTCTGCTGAAAAGGGAAATAGAGATATGGGAGAATTGATGGGAGCAGTAACAGAGATTTCAAGCTCAAGTAGAGAGATATCAAAAATCATCAAAGTTATTGATGAGATTGCATTTCAGACAAATCTATTGGCTCTGAATGCAGCAGTAGAAGCAGCAAGAGCAGGTCAACATGGAAAAGGTTTTGCAGTTGTTGCAGAAGAGGTTAGAAATTTGGCAGCAAGAAGTGCAGAGGCTGCAAAAGAGACCGCTTCAATGATTGAAAATGCTGTTCAAAAATCCCAAAATGGTTATAATATTGCTCAAAAAACCACTCAAATTCTTCAAGAGATTGAAAATGGTGCATCAGAAGTAAGTCAACTTATTGAACAAATAACATTAGCATTTAAAGAACAATATTCTGGAATATCAGAAATTAATTCAAGTTTAATTCAAATAGAGCATGTAACTCAACAAAATACAGCAAATGCAGAGGAGAGTGCTGCTGCTTCAGAAGAGCTTTCAAGCCAAGCTAATGAGCTTCAAAGAATGATATCAACATTTAAATTATCAAAAGTAGATAAATCTCACTCAAATATGTTAAAAAGGTGGAAAAATAATTAAAAAAAACAATTTTACACATTACATTTCTATTATTCGTAAAAAAATAGAATATAGGTTGATTTTTATTATATAAATAGATATCTAAAAATTAATAT
>JAFGXH010000073.1 GCA_016936735.1 bacterium | reverse complement strand
TTTTGTAAATCGCAAAAAGATTTATATTTTTTGAATTTTCATTTTGTAAATCGCAAAAAGATTTATATTTTTTGAATTTTCATTTTGAAATTGCAAAAAGATTTATATTTTTTATATTTTTTTTTGAAAAACTAAAAAAAGTATCTATATTTTTAATTTACAGGAGTAAAAATGAGTGAGAATATTGCTGAAAGAGATAGGTTTTGGAATATTGGAGTTGCTTTTGCAAAAGAGAAAAAATGGAGTGATGCTATAGAGAATTATGAAAAAGCTCTTGAGTATGGAGTTCACCCATTTTTATATACAAATTTAGCAGAGTGTCATAAACATTTAGATCATTTAGATAAATATGATTTATATTACGAAATCTCTATTCCTCTTTTATTAGAGTTAACAAATCGACACACCTTAAACCCATATAATAATTGTGCTTGGTATCTTTTTAAAAAAAATAGATTTGAAGATGCTCTTATTTTCAGTTTAATTGCAATATATGGAAAAACAATGGATAAAAATAAAATTCATACACATGCATCCATATTAAATGCACTTGAAAAAAAAGATGAGGCTTTACCATATCTTCTAAAATTGAGAAATTTAACAAAATTTACAGATGAGTATAAAGAGTTTTTAGATAATTTTGAACAGGATATTCTAAATTATCAATCAAAAATATTTGAAAATGAAACAAAAGAGAGTGTTGCTGAATCTATTTTAAAAAATAAACAAGTCTCTCAAAATATTATTAATAAGGTTATTTACAATAGTGGAAAAACAAATGACTATTTTTACTATTGGAAACATGTTTTAGATGAGTTAATTGAGAAAGGATTTGATATTGATGACAAAATTCTACTAAATATTTATGAATATGCAATTTCAAAAAACTATCAATATGAGATTTTTAATTTTTTAATCTCAGTTTTTGGTGATTCTGAAGAGTCTTTTGAGTCAATTATATCTCTTTTAAAATTAACCTCAATTGATGAGGCAGATATTTTAATGAAATTGGTTGAATCATACTCTTATAAATTAGAATTAACCTCTTTTTTTAAAGATAAACTTCTTCCAAAACATGATAAAGCTATTTTGAAAAGGATTGGAACTCAATGGGGTTCAGCAAAAGCTTTTTTTGTAAAAATGCTTCTTGAGTATAATGAAAATTATGAGTCTCAAATTGTTAAAAAACTGAAAAATATATCATATTCAGAGGGACTTAATGATGTAATCTCACTTTTTAAAAATGAGAGCAATTTTAAAGAGGTGTTTTTTTATAAACTTGACTCTTGGTTTAACTCAAGAGTTCAAAAAAATAGTGTTCCAACATTAATGAATACTGTTCATGAATATTTTGATGGAGCAACAGATGACCTATCTTTAATAAATAAAACCTGTAATCCTAGAGTAAATGATAACTATTATGCTGCATACTACCTACTTCAGGGATTAAAACCAAATTCTGAGTGGAGTATTACAGATAGATTATATCAATTTTTTATCACAATTGATTTAAATGGTACAATTAATGCAATCAACAACACAACAGGACTATCTTTTAATGATTTTAAAGATAGATTTAATGTTTCAGTCAAACAGCTAGCAGAATATTATACTAATAAAATTGGTGGCTACTATTATGCTGACTCAAAATCTATTGAGGAGTTAAAAAAAATTCTTTTAGAGAATTTTGATGAAACAGTTCTTGGTATCAATAATTGTGAAGCAAAATATATTGCAAAAGTTATTGAGCATGTATATTTAACAGATAGTGAAAAAGCCTATCCTAAACTTATGGATTGGGTTGGAGCATCCTCAAAACCAATTAGAGTTGCAGCATCTAAATATCTTGGAAAATATAAAGAGGCTTTTGATGAGATAAAAAATCTTCTAAATAATAAGAAGGGTAGTGTTAGAGAGATGGGGGTAGAGATTCTTTCTCAGATGGAGGAAAGAGAGGATGATGTAAAAGAGCTTCTTGATAATCTTTATAAAACAGAAAAAACTCAGGGAGTTAAGAAAAAAATAGATGAGTTTTATGAACTTTGTAAAGAGAGAGCTATTGCTCGTAGATTGCTTTTAATTGAAACTTTTACAAAAGAGGATTTTATTGAGGATATAAAAAATCAGGAGTTCTCATTTGATTTTAATTTAGATTCAATAAGTGGTTTAAAATGGGAAAATAGTGAGATTTTAGACTCTAAAACATCTTTATATTTTTTAAATCTACTATCACAAAATTTTGGAGATAGTTTAGAAAATATTCATAAAGAGGCAGAAAAAATATCATCATTAATGAATAAAGAGTCTTTATCAATTTTGGCAAAAGAGCTATTTATTTTAAGTTCAGAAAATGAAAATAGCCAATTTTGGTATTTTAAACCTGCCCTTTATTGGGGAGATGAATCACTATTTCAACTTGTTAAAACAAAACTTGAAACAGTTATAGATCCAGTTTTAATGAAACTTGCTGTTAAACTTGGTGGTTATGTTGGATTTCAGTTAGTTAAAAATATTGCAATAAGAATGGAGGGAACATCAACCTCTTCTCAAGCTTGGAGTGTTATAAATCAGGCACAAACAATGTTAAATTTAACAACTGAAGAGTTTAATGATTGGAGTATACCCGATTTTGGATTCTCATCTGATGGAGTTTTAGAGCTAGATTATGGTCCAAGATTTTTCTCTGTTAAACTTAACCCAGATTTCTCATTTATTTTAAAAGATCAAACAGGAAAAGAGATTAAATCTCTTCCTAAACCATCAAAAAAAGATGATGAGACAAAATCAAATGAATCATCGGAGTTTTTCAAAAAAATAAAGGCTCAACTAAAAGATATTGTAAAAGAGCAAAAAACAAGACTTGAAAACTCAATGATATCCTCAAGAAAATGGAGTGGAGTATCTTGGGAGATATTTTTCTCAAAACATCCTGTTATGAAAAGATTTGCAATTGGTTTAATTTGGGGTGTTTATGATGAAAACAGTCAATTAATAGATACATTTAGATTTATGGAGGATGGAACATTTAATAATAAAGATGATGACTCTTTTGAGTTTGATAATAGTAAAAAAATTGGAATTGTTCATCCAATTGAGCTTAATTCTGAAGATATTGATTTATGGAAAACACAACTTGAGGATTATGAGATAGCTCAACCATTTAAACAGATGCTAAGAGATAAAATAATTTTAACTTCAGAATTAGAGGATAAAACAGAGATATCTGATTTTAAAGGTTATATGGTTATTAGAATCTCTTTAAAATCAAAACTATATGATAGAAATTGGACTTATGGTTCTGTTGAGGATGCTGGAGTTTACTATTATTACAGAAAACATTATAGTGATGGAATTGAGGCAAGAGTATATTTTCTTGGAGATTATGCAGGTGGTTGTGATAAATTTGCTCCAACACCTTTAAAAGAGCTTGTTTTTTATAAAAATGGTTCTCAAGTTACACTAAAAGAGATTCCTCAAATGATATTAAGCGAAGCCTATAAAGATGTTAAAGAGGTTGCATCATCTGGAAGTGGGTATAATGAGAGTTGGGAAACACTAACTTGGTAAAACTACAAAATCTATTCACATAACCAGTTTTCTGTTTCACTAAGAAGAGTTTCATCTGGACAATTATCATAAATACAAACATTAGAACTATTTGAAGAACAATCAACATCAATAATTCCACATCCACAATCACACACTCCATCACCATAATAATCAGAGTCACAACTCCATTCACTTAAATCTGCAATACAAACACCCACACTTGAATCACAAATTGGTTTTGTTGAGTCTAAACAATCTGCATCAACTTCACACTCAGATTCAAAAAAGGCAACACTTAAAGAGTAGTTACCCTCTCCCCTATATGGTAAAATAATAACATAGTATAATCCTGTTGCTTCAATAGAAGAAATAATATTCTCTGAAGGAGCTGAAGATTCTGAAGATGAGATCTCTTCTCCATTTTCATCATATAAATAGAGATCAAAATCATTCTCTCCAAAGTTATTTAAAACTACATTTAAAATATCTCCTGCAGTTAAATTAACAGAAAAAACATCAGCAGCATCACCACAAATAACATGATTTCCAGTATATGGTAGTGTTATTGCTGTTGCTGTTTCAGCAGTATTTCCAATTAAATCATCTTCACAAATATTTTGTCCTTCACAAATATTATCAATACAACTAAAGCCAGCATCACAATCTTCATCTGTTTCACAAGGAGTCACATCCTCTGTACAATAACCAAACATACAAACGAAACCATCTTCGCAATCTTCATCAACTTCACACTCTGTTGCTTCTTCAACACAAGCACCAAAATCACAAACAAAACCAGCTTGGCAATCTTCATCAACTTCACACTCAGCTACTTCTTCTGCACAATAACCAAACATACAAACAAAACCAGCTTGGCAATCTTCATCAATTTCACACTCTGTTGGCTCTTCAACACAAGCACCAAAATCACAAACAAAACCAGCTTGGCAATCTTCATCAACTTCACACTCTGTTGGCTCTTCAACACAAGCACCAAAATCACAAATAAAACCAGCTTCACAATCTTCATCAACTTCACATTCAGCTGAATCTAATGTATCCCAAACAGCGGTCTCTATTTCATAACAGCCACCATCTCCAACAAGAGTTGAATATCCTTGTCCATCAATTGTAACCTCTCTTAATACAACACTAACAATATCTCCAGCACTTTGATTTGTTTCACCATCACCAGCAGTAATATTAAGAGTTCCCTCTGTTTGAAAATAGTAACTACTTAAACCACTATCTTGTAGTAATACACACTGATTACAGGTTGAATTATTAGAGTTTTCAGCTGTTGATAAATCATAACTTCCAACAGGAGAGGATGAATAAAAATCAATATATAGTGTTAAATTTTCATCTATTGTTGCTAAATAGGCACCACTATATTGTGGATTGGTAACTATTTCAGGGATAGAAAGGCCTGTACACTCTTGATTAGCAATACATGTATTTTGTAAACAGATTGGTTTTGCTGGATCTAAACAATCGCTATCTGTTGTACACTCAATTTGAGGCATTGTATCCCAAGATGCTGTTTCAATTTGATAACATCCACCATTTTGAACAGGAGTTGAGATATTATCATCATCAATAGTAACCTCAATTAATTTTGTTGAAACTATCTCAGCACTACTTTGAGCAGTTGTTGGATCTCCCTCAAGAACAGAGATACCTCCTTCTGATTGAAAATATGTTTGAGCATTTGATTCATCAATAAAGTTATAAAGAACAACACACTGTTCACAAGTCTCATAATTAGAGTTAATTTCAGATGCTAAATCATAAGTTCCAACAGTCTCATCTGAATAAAAACCAACAACTAATGCTTGAGATTCATTTAATTCAGCAACATAACCATATCTTGAATCAAAAACAAAAGCATTTTGAGGAACTGATAAACCAGTACACTCTGGATTAATATTCTCTTCAACACAAACACCATTTTCACAAATAGGTTTTGAAGTATCTGTACAATCTGAATCTATTGTGCACTCTGGATTAACATTCTCTTCAACACAAACACCATTTTCACAAATAGGTTTTGAAGTATCTGTACAATCTGAATCTATTGTACACTCTGGATTAACATTCTCCTCA
>JAFGXH010000072.1 GCA_016936735.1 bacterium | reverse complement strand
AATGATTTTCAATAAAAAAAAATGAAAATTATAAATAAAAAAAAGATTTTTAAATCAAAGAAACAAAAGATATAGTAAATTTTTATTAATTTTTATATCAGAAAGTTAAAACTTTATCACTTGATATAACCCAATCGGCAAGTTCACCCATTGTTGATTTATTAGCACCATCAAAATATGGATAATTTTTATATACCATACAAGTTCCACAAACTTTAACAACAACACCATTAAAGATAAGAGTTTTTAACATTTGAGTTAAATCTTGATCATAGTTATCTGGTTTTACACAAACATCTCTTGCTAAATCAACAGAGTCATTCATCAAAAACACTCTAACCTCTTCACCTTTTTTTAACAATGTTTCTGCTAATCTTAAAGCATTCCAAGTTATATCGCTTCCATCATAAGGATCACGATTAAAAATAATAAGTACACTCATAAAACCTCCATAATAGTAACTATAAAAGATAAAATAAAATACATGAACAGTGGGTTTTAACCCACTGCATATAGAAAAAAATACATGAACATCTTGTTTTAACCCACTGCATAAAAAGAAAATAATAAAATTATTTTTTTCTTTCTCCCCTCGCCAAGTATAAACGGGTTCCTTAAAAATGCTAAAGCATTTTTAGGGTGTGACGGAGAGGGGTTGGGGGTGAGGGATATTGGAGAATATAAAGAAAAAGTAGTAAAAAATGATTTTTTTAACTAGTTAAGAATGCAACTTGGTTTTCCATTGAAGAAATCGGCAACTTGATTAACTAAATCTGTTGCAACTTGAAGTTGAGCCTCAACAGTTGATGCAGATATGTGTGGAGATGATATAAAATTTCTTAAAGTAAGAAGTGGAGAGTCTGTGAGAGGCTCTTTTTCAAAAACATCAAATGCTGCTCCAAGGATTTTTTTCTCTTTTAGTGCATCATAAAGCTCTGCTTCGTTTACAACTCCGCCACGAGCGTTATTTACAAGAATTGCATTTGGTTTCATAATAGCAAAACGATCTTTATTAAGAAGATTTTTTGTTCCATCAGTTAAAGGGATATGTAAAGTCACAAAATCAGATGCTTTTAAAAGCTCATCAAGTGTCACTGATTTAACTTTTAACTCTGGTAAAACTCCTCTTGCAGGAACAGTGATGTTTCCATTCTCATCAACTTTTGCATAAGGATCAAACATAACAACTTTCATGCCCAAACCAAGAGCTTTTGATGCAACAATTTTTCCGATAGTTCCTGCTCCAATAACACCAAGTGTTTGTCCACCAAGCTGTCTTCCCTCTGACAATGATTTTTTATCCCAAACACCATTTTTCATAGTTGATGTTGCATAAGGAATCTCACGAGCCGCTGCAAACATTAAAGCAATTGCATGTTCAGCTGTACTCTCTGCATTTGAGAATGGAGTATTCATAACTTTAATGTTTTTTGTTGTTGCAAAAGGGATGTCAACATTGTCAACACCAATTCCACCTCTTCCAATAAGTTTTAAATTTGTTGCATGCTCAAGAATATCACTTGTAAGTTTAGTTGCACTTCTAATCAAAACACAATCAAATGCTCCAATCTCTGCAATAAGCTCATCTTTACTTAATCCTGTCTTTTCAACTAACTCGAAATCACCCTTCTCTTTCAATGCAAAAATCTCTTTAGAAAACTTATCAGACAATAGTACTCTAATAGTCATATCAACCCCTAAAAAAAATCACTAAAGATTGGTAACATAAAGAGACTCTATTGTCAATTGAATTAAAGAGAGAATATTGTGAAAAGAATGGGATATTTTTTCAAAAAATATATAGAGATCTATCGCTTCTCTAACTCATCATTAAACATTTTTTTAATAATCTCTATTTCACTCTCAACTTTATTTAAAATTGACTCTAAAGTATGAATATCACTCTCTTTCTCCATCTGTTTTGAGAGATTTGAAAGGATTCCACAATACATATATGCAGATGAACCTTTAAGTTTATGAGCAACTTTTTTAATATTATCAAAATCTTTTGAGTTTATTAATCTTTTTAGTTCATCAACATCATTTACTAACTGTTGAATTCCACCATTTAGTAGATTGTAGTATATTTTTTTATTGGAATCTATTGATGCTAAAAGTGAATTTTTATCAAAATGGAAAATCTCATTATCAGACATATATCTCTCAAAATATTTAAATAAAACATCCTCAATATCTTTTGCTTTTATTGGTTTCGTAATATAATCATCCATTCCAGCCTTGAAACATCTATCTTTTGTTCCAACAATAGCACCTGCAGTGAGTGCAACAATAGGAACTCTTCGCCCTAACTCAAACTCTATCTCTCTTATTTTTTGTGTTGCAAGAAATCCATCCATTACAGGCATCTGAATATCCATAAAAATAAAGTCAGGTTCAAACTCTTTATACTTCTCAACAGCCTCTGCACCATCTTTTGCCTCAATTATATCAACATCTGGAACTATTTTACTAATAATAATTTTTGCAAGAGTCATATTTATATCAACATCCTCAACAAGCATGATGCTATGTTTTTTAAAACTCTCATATTTATAATCATGTGAACTATTTTGATTATTTAAAGAGTTTTTACTATCTGGTGCCTCACACTTTGAATCGTTTAATGAGTATAAGATATTTTGAATGGTTGGAGTTTTTAAAGGTTTTTGAATAGTTGCAAAAAGAGAGAGCTCCTTTTTAATACTATTTGAATCTATATCATTATTCATAGATGTTATTAAAATAATAGGAAGCTCTTCAGCTGTTATTTTATATTTATCTCGAATAATTTTAATTATATCAACACCAGTCAGAAATGGGATATTACAATCAATAATTGCTAAATCATAATTAATTGATCTATTATCATCGAATAGTGTTTTAAAGGCATCAATACCATTTGAAAAGAACTCTATCTCAATTTCAAACTCTTTAAAAATGTTGCCAAGAAGATTTATTGTTGTTTCATTTGAATCTATAAGTAGAACTCTTTTTATATTCTCTATTTTTTGTGGAGATTTTATACTATCCTCTCTGTATTTTAATTTTACTGTAAAGTAGAAGTTAGAACCTTTTCCTAAAACAGACTCAACCTCTAAAAAACTTCCCATTTTTGAAAGAATTTTGTTTGAAATAGTCAATCCTAAACCTGTACCACCAAATTTTCTTGTTATCGATGAGTCTGCTTGTGAAAACTCATTAAAAATATTTTTAATTCCATCTTGAGAGATACCGATTCCGCTATCTTTCACATAAAATGTGAAAGATGCCTGATCATTCAATCCATCGATAGGAAAAACCAATAGTCCAAGCTCAATCTCTCCCACTGTTGTAAACTTAACAGCATTAGAGAGAAGATTAGTTAATACCTGTTTTAGTCTTACAGGATCAACAGTTACTATTTTTGGTATATTGTGTGGAAGATTTATAATAAACTCCAGCTTTTTATTAAAAACATTAAACTTTACAACATCAATAACATTATTAATAAGTTCAAAAATATCTATCTCAATCTCATCTAACTCCAGTTTTCCTGCCTCAATTTTTGAAAAATCAAGAATATTTGTAACAACATCTAAAAGGGTTTGTGAAGATATTTTAATATTTCTTGCATACTCTTTTTGAGTTTGTGTTAAATTTGTAGAAAATAGAAGCTCCGAAAACCCAACAACACTATTTAGTGGGGTTCGAATCTCATGACTCATACTTGCAACAAACTCTGTTTTAGCATGATTGGCCTCTTTTGCTTTTTTCTCTGCAATCTCTATCAAATCTTTGCTTCTCTTTTGTTCTGTTATATCTGTAAATGTTGCAAAAACCTGATATGGTTCTTTCTCATCACTTTTAAACTGAGGAATTGCGGAGATAAGAATCCATATATAATCTTTTAGTGCTGGATTATAAACCCCCATAACACCATCTGCAGGTTTTCCTGTTTTAAGTGTAATAACTCCTGGATGCTCCTCGCCTGGATAGTCTGAAAAATCCTCTTTCACAGCTCTCCACTCTGGATGATATGAGTCTCGACCTGTAATCTGAGCCATAGTAAGCCCCAATATTTTCAAAGCAGATGAGTTTGCAAACACTATTTTACCTGTTTTATCATGATAAACAACACCTTGAGTCATCTCTTCAAAAAGAGTTCTATATCTCTCTTCACTCTCTCTAAGATTCTTCTCTGCATTTCTATAGTTTATCTCTGTATTTTTCTGTTCTGTTATATCAACAAATAGTGTTGCAAAATAGTTTTTTTGAGGGGAATATGCTTGAACTTTGAACCATTTTCCAATGGCCTGTGAAAACTGTTCGAACTCAACAGAGCCCTCATTTAATGCAATCTCTCCATAAAAAGAGATCCAATCAAAAGGGTCATCAAGAGTTTTAGGAATTGCCAAAGATATTCTTTTGTTTAAAATAGCCTCTTTTTTTAATCCTGTTTGTTGTTCAAATGATTTATTACAATCTAAAAATATATAGTCAATAGGTTTTCCATTTTCATCAACAACAATTTCATGAAAAGCGTAACCAAAAGGGGAATTTTTTAATAATTTACAACAAAAATCACTATCCATAATATCCTCTAATATTTATAAATCTCTCAGTTTTTATATAGCATTAGCTACATAAGAACTATTTTTAAATACCTTATAGATAAGGATTTTAGTTTACTTTATAAAATTAATCAACTTTTTTTATGAAAAAATAGAATTTTTAAAAATTTTTTAGAAATTATAAAAAAGTTTTCCAATAACAGATCTTCCTGCACCATAAACACCACTTCCATGATGTTTATATTTCTCATCACTCATATTCTCAATAGATACTTGAAAACCAAAAGTTGTCCAATCACCAACTAAACCAATTGAATGAACAAGATATCCAGGAGTTCCATCTTCTGGTATTCTTGAGTCTGAAATATCGCCATTTGAAAGACGATCCTGTTTTGCTGCATATGCTAATTGATAGTAAAAACGAACACTATCACTGTGAAGACGTGTAAATCTTAAATAGCCAGATAGTGGAGGAGTTTTAGATTTTGGATTATACTCAGTTTCACCAGTTGTTGAGTTAATCTCTTCATCCATATCTCCACGAATCCAAGATAGATTACCTTTAAATTCAAATTGGTTATTGTAGTTATATTTAACAAAAAGCTCTGCACCAAAAGATCTACCTTGACCAACATTTTGAGGTTGAACAACAAGATCATACTCCTCATATTGAGCTGGTTTTGGGTCTAAAACTTTTCTTCCAAGAAAATCTCTAAATATCATATAAAAGATAGCTCCTGAAACCTCTAATCCTTTAAATGAAATTTTATGTGTTGATTCAAATGTATATGAGTATTCAGGAGTAATATCTTCACTTCCTAAGCTAAAACCACTATTAAACTCTTTTGCTCCTGTCATGTCATTAATATTTGGAGCTCTAAATCCCTGAAAGAAGTTAAGAGCTGTTTGATAATGTTCATTAAGCTCATATTGTGCAAAAGCGGAGAATATTATGCTTCCATTTTTATACTCAATTCCATCATTTTCGTGAAACCAAACATAGGTAAAACGCTCACCAATACCAAATGTAAATTGATTAAAAGTGTAATCAGCTTTTAAATATTGACCATAAATATCATAAATAGAGTCATCAAGATATTTTGCCTCTTTTAAACCCCAGCTATCAACTAAATCTCTATTAAACTCTAAGCCATAATATAGTGTTAAGTTATTAAGATATGTATTTCCTCTAAAATTCACAGAGTATTGATCAACATCATCCTCTGTTTTATCTGAAAGAGCTTTGTTTTTAACTCTTTCATATTTTTCAAGAGTATTTTGATATGCAAAAGTTGTTTGAAAAAGGGTTTTTAAACTTTCACTATAGTATTTATGTTTTAAATAGAAAATAGAGTGATTTTGTTCTGGAAAAGTTCTGTAATCACCTGTTTTTGATTTATCTGTTCTATAACCATCAAGCTGAGTAAAATGGCTTCCAAATAGAGTAAATGTTCCATAATTTGAGTCTTTCCACTCTATTTTTGATGAAAGAGCACCATAATGGAATGAGGTATATGGTTGACGACCAACCTCATCTGAACCATAAATACTTGATGTATCATTACCTGTTGCTAAAACATAGCCACCTAAATCACCACTTTTCACACCAAAATATGCACTTCCTGTAAATCCTTGATTTGCACTATTATAGATGAGTTCACTTCTAAATCCAGCCTTTACTTTTCTTGATTGAAGAGATAAAACTCCTCCCATTGCATCACTACCATAAAGAGTTGAGCCTGAACCAATTAAAATATCAACTTTTCCAATTAAAAATGGATCAATAATCGCAGAGTATTGATTTGGACCACCTCTAAATATTGTGTTGTTTATTCTTATATCATCAAACATAATCAGAGTCTCTCTTCCAGTTAAACCACGAATAAATGGTGAGCTTTGACCAGCTGCTGTTTGTTGAACATGAACACCTGCTTCACGATATAGGTCACCAGTAAATCCTGTGTTTGCATGCTGTAAATCTTTTTCTGTGATAGTTTGAAGTAAACGATTCTCTTTTTGCTCTTTGTCGTTTTTTAAAACAACATTTAACTCATAATCTACAGGAGATTCAACAGATGGATTTAATGTCACCTCTTTTTCATTACCAAAAATAGCAGATGCAAATATAAAAACTGCAAAAAATAGTAGTTTTTTCATAAATTCCTCAATAAAAAGAATAATGATATTAATTTTCATTTTTGTTGTCAAAAAAAAAGAGTTTTTTATTAAAAAGTATTTAAAAAAAGGTATAAGGATTAGTTTCTTTCAGGATCACATTTACCAGCACCATAGTTTGTATAACCCTTTCCACAACTACAACGACGCTCCTGTTTATATGCTGGAGAGGAGCCTTTGCAAAGACAAACATTACCACCTTTTTTCTCAATAGAGCTACAACCATCAATACAGTAACCCCAATAATCAACAAAATCACATTTTTTACAACTGTTTCCAGATTTTGTATAACCTTTTGCACAAATACATTTTTTCTCACTTGTTGACCAAGTCTCATTATCCCCTCTACAAACACAAAGGGAGTCTTTATATATTTTTCCTGTTGGACAATTACAGTTATTTGTTGTCATATTAAATGTTCCACCAGAGTTTGATGATTCACACTGTTTTTTATTATACTCAAGAACAGATTGCTCCAGTTTTTCTCTATCACTTTGAGATTTCTCTTTTTCAGCCTCAAGTCTAGCCTTCTCTTTCTCAGCCTCCTCTTTCTGTTTTTGAATCTCCTCAAGCTGTTTTTTTAGTTTTGCAATCTCTGCTGGGTCAGATGAGTTTTGTAGTTTGCTTTCAAGAGCATCCTTCTCTTTTTCCATCCCCTTTAGATTTGCTTCCAAGCTGTTTTTCTCCTCTTCAAGAGTATTTTTCTCCTGCTCTAATCTCTCTAATTGCTCTTGAGCATTAATATTTTGTTGTTTAAGCTGATCTCTTTCTGATTCTAGTTTTGAGTTATTTGATATTAGTTCACCATTTATATTTTTAAGATTCTGATTCTCATTTTTAGAGTCTCCTAATTCAGTTTGGAGATTTCCTACTTTATCATTTAAACCACCAACTTCACCCTGAAGATTTCCTATTTCTCCTTTTAAATTACCAATAGTTCCAACTAAACACTCTTTATATTTTTTAAGATTTTTAGCCTTTCCAAAATTATATGCAACAGAAAATCCCCATTTATAATCAAAATCTTTATTAGTAACATCCATTCCTGGAGCAAAAAATGTTCTAAAAGTAACAGCACTCTCTTTAAAAGGGAGAGCAACACCAATAGGAGCATAGATACCAAATTTAAATTCACGCTCTCTTTCAGCCTCCTCATCTTTAACAATTAAGTCTGAACCTGTTCCAAGAATAAAACTAAGGGCTAAATCAAGTTTTAAATCCCAATCTTTTGCAGTTTTAAGTGTTAAAAATTGAAATCTTGAGTCTATTCCAAAAAGAAAATTTTTCTCAAAATCAACACCTAAAGATGATGATAATCCCCAAAAATCGGTAATCCAAAATGTTCCCTCTAGTGAGCTTGGAGTTCCTGCATTTAAAGCAATCTCAACTGTTTTATTTTTTTTAGAGTCATATTTACACTCTTTATCATCTGAGTAGATATTAATAGCAATCATAATTATAAAAATAGGTAACAGAATTTTTGTTATACTCATAACACCTCCAAATAATCAGGGCAATTTTAAACCATAAATCTATAATATGCAAGTGATTTTTAATTAAAAAATAGTTATCAAATATTATTGAATATAGAAACATATCAAAAATATTAAATAAAGTAAAAAACTTAAACAATTTTAAAAATAATATTCTATTTTTTATATTTTTTTATTATACCAAATCTAAAACATTATCAGACTCTATATAAAAACATAATATTTTATCTACATTTATGACTACAAGTTAAATTCTGTTAACACTTTTTTGTTGGGTGGAGGATAGAGAAATTGAAATTTCTCTCTTAAAATCGAGATAGAGTTTATATTATTATTACAAAAACGACTAATAATTATTAAAAATCATTAATAAACACAAGTTGAAACAGAGTCTTCATCTTCTGAAGTTAAGAGTTGACATCCAGCATAGCCATTATCTTTACAATTGAAATCTTTTGTTTCACCATTTATACAATATTTCAAAACATCACCACTACAAGTTGCCTCTGTATCATCACATTTTTTTAAATCTGGTAAATTACAAGAATATCTAGTAACCTCCTCTCCATCATCATCTCTTACCTCTTGAACACATTCAAAACTATCTCCATAGATATCTTTACAATCATAAGAGATCTCTTTTCCATAATAACATATTACCAAATTTGAACCATCACATCTTTTAGGACCAAACTCTGAACAGCTTATTGCATCAGCTTTTGGCATACATTCTGCTTCTCCATCTTGTTCAACACACTCCATACCTACTAAAGAACAGTCATTCTCTTCATACTCTTTATCACCTTCATCAACATAACACTCTTTTTTAATATCTCCATCACATTTTGAAAAAGTTTCTATACATTCAGCAGGAACATTTTCTCTACAATAAACATCACCATCTTCATTAACACAAACACCATTACCAACAGCACAATCATGTTTATACACATAACTTTTTTCTGTTACATCATCATAACGACAAACAACTCTTTTTGTTCCATCACAACTTTCAATAAACTCCTCTCCATCACATTCAGTTGTTGTATAATCTCTTCCAAGATATTTTTTTTCACACTCTTTAAGATCATCACAACTATTTGAATCTGAAAAACATAATATTGCTCCACTGAAATCAATATTCCCAATATCCTCTAATAAGACAGGTGAATCAGAATTGAGTTTACTCATATAAGTCATTTCAGAAACACATTCATTAATTTCTTCACTTGAGTTGCATGCATTCATTACTGTACATGCCTTAACAATATCATTTTCTGAAATTTTTTTGCTAGATTCGGAATCATCACAAGAGATTAATAGTGTTGTAAATGATACAGCAACTAATAATAAAAGTTTTTTCATAAAACCTCCAATAATATAATTAATAGCCAATCTATTAATTGTAGACAATTAAGCAATTAATTTTCCATAATTTTTATTTCTATATATTTAGCAAAAAATAATCAATAAAATTAGATAGTTAGACAACAAATTTTTACTTTAATGACAAAAATATCATAAATATTTAACAATTTATATGACCATTTTATCATATAATATTACTATTATTAAGAATATTAAAGTTTTATATCACACTAAATCAAAACATTATCAGATATTATATGGGTATTACGAAATTAATCAACTGAAAGTACAATAAATTTTTTATTTTAATAGTACCTTTTAATTAGGAAAAAATTGTATAATATCTTTTTCATATATAAATTCCATTTTATATTGATTAGAGTAAAAAAGAAATGATTAATTTCGATTAAATTTAATAAAGAATATAGAAATTATGAATAGTTAAACACTTTATTCAGTAATAATAAAATCAACACGACGATTATTATCTCTTACCTCTGTAAGTTTTTTCTTAGCATCTTTTTTATCTTTTGCAGATGTTTTTTTGTCATTAATTTTTGCAAGAATAGAGTCTACACTCTCTAAAGGTTTTTTAGAACCATATCCTTCAAAACTTAATCTCTCTTTAGAAACTCCCTCTTGTAATAGAAACTCATAAACAGCTTTTGCTCTATTTTTAGAAAGCTCAAGATTAACATCATCTTTTCCTAAATCATCAGTATGCCCCTCAACTCTAACTTTTTGAATTGACCTATTATTCTTAATAGAGCTTGCAACTGTTTTTAATAAATCAAAAGATTTTTTTGATATTTTTGCAGAGTTAAAATCAAAGAAAACCTTCTCTGTAATCTCAATTTTTTGTTCAAGCTTATTGATTTTCACAAGCTCTTTTCCCTCATCTGGACAACCATCATCATCCTGATTTCCATTATAGTTCTCTGCCTCTAATGGACATTGATCTACTCCTGAACAGAGATTTTTATACTCTTCTAATAGTCCTTTTTCTGATACCCATGGATCACAAATTCCATCTGCATCATTGTCAATATCAAGACAACCATCTTCATCTTCAAATCCATCTTTATCTTCAGCCTCTTTTGGACATTTATCAGAGCCTTTGCAGATATTTTGATAATCTGTTATCACTCCCTTCTCAATAACCCAAATATCACAAACTCCATCTTTGTCATTATCTGCATCTGGACAACCATCCTCATCCTCAAATCCATCTTTATCCTCTGCTTCATCTGAACATTTATCAATTCCAGAACATACATTTGCATACTCTTTAATCAATCCTTTTTCAACAACCCAAGAGTCGCAAACTCCATCTTTGTCATTATCTGCATCTGGACAACCATCCTCATCCTCAAATCCATCTAAATCTTCCATATCATTTGGACACTTATCAACAGCTTTACAAACAGATGCATATTTTTCAGTTAATCCTTTTTCTGTTACCCAAGAGTCACAAACTCCATCTTTATCATTATCTGCATCTGGACATCCATCCTCATCCTCAAATCCATCTTTATCTTCTGGATCATTTGGACATTTATCAACCCCTTTACAAACAGATGCATATTTTTCAGACATTTCCTCTTTTGAAACCCAAGAGTTACAAACTCCATCACCATCAACATCTGGATTTTTAGGTTTTGGAGTTTTTCTAGGAGTTGTTTTAGGAATATATCCAACACCAGCAAAAACACGAAATAGAGGTGTTCCTACACCAGGACTTAATCCAATTGCTCCACCACCAGTTAAACAAACATTCTCAACAAGATAGTGTTTAGCACCCAATAAAAACTCAAGAGGTGTCTCCTCTTTTTTTTCAAATGGTGATGCTGATTGAAAAGAACCAAAAAACTCACCAAAAATAGAGGTATCTGATGTAATTGAGTATTTTGCACCTAAACGAAATAGAATCTCATCATTCTGCTCTAAATCTTTAATTGCCTCATTTTTTTTAACAATATAACCAATATTAAATGCAAAAAGTAGCTCTGGCATCACTAAATAGTCAATAAAAAATTGTGGAATCAAAGCAACTCCAGGATTTCCATTAAATGATTGTGTATCTCCAGTTGGTAAACTCATTTTTAATGAGAATCCCATTCCTAAACTATCAACAACTTGTGGTAAAATATAGCGACCAACTAACTGAATATCACCAATTGCTGCTTTACTAAAATCTCCACCATCAAAAGGATTACTTCCTGATGAGTAAAGTGAAACTGGAAGATGTAATCCAACTTCAAAATTTAGTGGAAGACCAAACACAAATAGAAAATCACCCTGAACTATATTTTCTAGAATAGTTTTATCTTCCCCACTATCTTTAATAAGAAATGGTTCTCTATCATAATGAAGATATAACATTCCACCAAAATCAAATGGTTTTAGATGATCTGCAGTCTCTGTCATAATTAAGCCATTTAGATTTATAGTTGGTTTAAACCTTTGTAAATCCATCTCTGTTTTACCAAAGAGTGTTAATGTTGTGAATAACATTACTATTAATAATATACTTTTTCTCATAAAACTCTCCATGTTAAGTTGAAATAGAGGGGGTTTCCCCCCTCACTTAAAAACTATCTACTAACTTTTCTCCGAATTATAAAAAGCATACCCAATGAGAGTAGTACAAGAATCCAAGAGTAGTTTCTATCTGTTGAGTATGAACAAGAAACCATAGCATTTCCTGTAGGATCTCCATATCTATCTTCCTCTGGTAAACACTCTCCTTCATAACAATAGAAATTATCAGCACAAACACCATCTTGATTTGATACAGAGCATGATGCTAAATCACAAGCATCTCCAACACCATTTCCATCTATATCACTTTGCTCTAGGTTTGCAATAGATGGACAGTTATCAACACCATCTTTAATGGTATCATTATCATCATCATCATCACAAACATCACCAAAATCATCACTATCATTATTTGCTTGGTCTGAATTTGCTATAAATTGGCAGTTATCAACCTCATCAATAACTCCATCATTATCATCATCATCATCACAAGCATCTCCAAAATCATCTCCATCATTATTTGCTTGATCAGAATTACTTAATAATAAACAGTTGTCTTTTTCATCAACAACATCATCACCATCATCATCACCATCACAAACATCACCTTTTCCATCTGTATCAAAATCAGCTTGTTCTGGATTTACAATATATGGACAGTTATCATTCTCATTTAGAATCTCATCACCATCCCAATCACCATCACAAGCATCTCCAACACCATTTTCATCAGTATCTCTTTGATTAATATTAACAACAAGATGACAGTTATCAACACCATCATTTACACCATCATTATCACTATCATCATCAAGATAATCTGCTGCTCCATCTCCATCTGTATCTACTGCTGGAGTATAAAGTTCTGAATCACCAGCCTCATCAATATCTAATACTCCATCATCATCAGAGTCTGTATCAAGAGTATCAATGATTTCATCTCCATCTGTATCTACTGGAGTCTCTTTATCTTTTCCCCACTCCTCAACATCAAGAATAGAGTCATTATCTGAATCAACACTATATGGATTCATTCCCCAAGCCTCTTCAACAATATTTGGTATAGAGTCACCATCAATATCTAAATCACAAGAGTCCCCTAATCCATCCATATCTTCATCCAACTGCTCCTCATTTGATATGATATAACAGTTATCAACACCATCATTAAATCCATCATCATCACTATCAAGATCTCTATAGTTTGGTACTCCATCTCCATCTGTATCAATACATGGTTGTGATGAACACTCAACTACATCATTAATACCATCTCCATCTGAATCTAACTCAAGTGCATCAATAGTATCATCACCATCTGTGTCTCTTGGATTTTGTAAATCATCTCCAACCTCAACTCCATCAGGAATTCCATCATCATCTGAATCAGCTTTATTTGGATCTGTTCCTAATTGCTCTTCAATATCATTTGGAATTCCATCACCATCTCTATCATCTGCACAAACATCACCAATACCATCACTATCAGTATCTTTTTGGTCTGCATTTGCAAGATAAACACAGTTATCAATATTGTCATTCACACCATCATTGTCACTATCATTATCAGCATAGTCTGGAGTTCCATCACCATCTGTATCTCTTGGATTTAATGGATCATCTCCTCTTTCATCTTTATCTGAGATACCATCACCATCTGCATCATCATCTAAAATATCTGGAGTTCCATCTAAATCACTATCTTTTGGTGTTTCTGGATTATTTCCCCACTCTAAAGTATCTGATATTCCATCATCATCTGAATCTGTATCATCTGGATTTGCACCAACCTCCTCCTCTTTTGAGTTTGAAATTCCATCACCATCACGATCATCATCACAAGCATCACCAATTCCATCATCATCTAAATCTTGCTGATATCTATTAGAGATAACTCTACAGTTATCAATAATATCTAAAACAGCATCACCATCACTATCAACATCTAAATAGTCTGGAGTTCCATCACCATCTGTATCTTCACATGGATTAGTTGTACACTCTTCACTATCTGGAGTTCCATCTCCATCTGCATCTTCATCAATAATATCTGGAATTCCGTCTCCATCACTATCTTTACATGGAAGAGATGAACACTCAACTTCATCAAGAATACCATCATCATCTGAATCTGTATCATCTGGATT
>JAFGXH010000071.1 GCA_016936735.1 bacterium | reverse complement strand
TATAAATAGTATTTTTATCTATTTATACAATAAAAATCATTTTTTTATATATGAATAATAAAATTATGGTTTGTAAAAATATAGCTAAAAATTAAATTCATGAATAAATTTTTATATAAAAATGTGAAAAATAAGTTTTATTATGTTATACTATTATGGAATTATTGGAGTTTTTTATGAAATTATTACCTATTTTTTTTCTTATATTATTTATCTCTTGCTCAAGTGGGGGAGGGGAGAAGGAGTCTTGTGAAACATATCAAGATTGTTCAGAAGGTTTAATCTGTTTAAAAAAAGAGTGTGTTGATGAGAGTGTTTTGTGTGTAAATCAAAATTGTAGTGGACATGGTAATTGTATAGTTGAAAATGGAGAGGCTGTTTGCATCTGTGATTCTGGATATGATGTAAATGGACTTAGTTGTATTGAAGAGGATAAATGCAAAGATATCAGCTGTTCTCAAAAAGGATTTTGTAGTGTAAATGATTTAGGTGAGCCTGAGTGTAAATGTAATCAGGGGTATATAACTTCTGGTTTAAACTGTATTTTAAATCCATGTAATGGTATTTCATGTTCAAATCATGGTAGTTGTAGTGTTGAAAATAGTTCTCCAAAATGTAATTGTGAACAGGGATATATCGAAAATGAGCTTGAATGTATATTCTCTCTTGAGTGTATTCCTAATCCAGAGGGTGAGATTTGTGGTGATGGATTAGATAATAACTGTGATAATGTTGCTGAAGAGGGGTGTTCTTGTAACTCTGGAGAGACAATTGAGTGTTATACTGGGCCTATTGGATTAGTTGGGCAAGGAGTTTGTGTAAAAGGTTCTATGAGTTGTATTGGTGGTGAATCTTGGGGAGATTGTGTTGGTGAGGTTTTACCAACAGAGGAGTTTTGTGATAGTTATGATAATGATTGTGATGGAACAACAGATATTGGAAGTGATGGAACAGCTTTAAAAGAGATATGTTATTCAGGTAATCAAGAGGAGCTTTTAGCACCTGCTGGAGTTTGTAGATCTGGTATAAGAGTTTGTAACAATGGATCTTTTTCAGGTGAGTGTGTTGGAGAGATTCTTCCAGCCAATCAAGAGATTTGTGGAAATGGAATTGATGATAATTGTAATGGAGAGACTGATGAAGAGTGTGGTCCTCCTATTGTTACATGCTCAGAAAATATAGATCATATCTTTATTTTAGAAAATCCAGCAAGACTATCTGCAACAGCTGTTGATAGTAATGCAAATGGCACTGTTATTTCAACAAAATGGGAGTTTATCTCAAAACCATCTGGAACACAAATAGAGCTTAATCCAACAACAACTCTTTCAACATCTTTTATTCCCGATATGGTAGGTGAGTATATTGCAAGATTTACAGCAACAGATAATGATGGAGAACAATCTTACTGTGAAATTAGAGTTTATGCAGATACTCATGATTTTTTATCTGTAAGCTTAACTTGGGATAAAGGTGGAAATAGTGATATGGATTTGCATCTTTTAAGACCTGATGTAGATTCAACAAGATGGAATAGAGCTCCTGATGATTGTTTTTGGGGAAGTACAAATCCTGATTGGGGTGATACTGGAAATACATTAGATAATCCAAGTTTAGATTTAGATGATACAAATGGCTGGGGACCAGAACTAATTCAAATTGAGCGTCCAAAAGATGGTCGATATACTGTTGGTGTTTTATATTTTGATGATCAGGGGCAGGGGAGTTCTGTTGCAACAATAAAAATCTTGTGTAATGGAGAGGAGTTTGTTTTTACAAAAACATTATCAAAAAGTGGAAAATGGAGTGTTAAAGATATAATTTGGAATGGAGAGACCTGTACTGTTGGGGATGCTTCAAGGGTTTTTTAGTCTTTATCTTTAGGTTTTAATAATACTTTTCCAGGAGTTATTTCAAATTTTTGATCTTTCCCAAACATTTTATTATAGGTTCCAGCAGGCATGTTTTTAAAAATATCTCTGTTTAATTGTTGTAAAACAGGAAGATGATCAGACATAGCTGTATCAACTCCAGCACTAATTACTGTTGAAATGAGACTACTTTTTTTACCTCCACTGGATGTTTCATGCTTTTTACTAGTTTTATATGTCCATAAAACCTCTCCTGTTTCAGCAGATTTTAATGTATACTCAAGAGAGATAAGAATAAAACCATTTATACCATAAAAAACTTTTTCCCAATGAATAATCCTTGTGTAAAGAATTGCATTAACACCAAAAAACTTTTTAAATTGATTTAAAGAGTTATCATTTATAGTTTCTGAATCATATAAACCCTCATTTTTGAAAATCTCATTCATTATCTCTGAGGAGATAACATAATATCCTTTTTCTGCAAGAGGTTTTGTAATTGCTGTTGCAACAAGCTCTTTTGCCTCTGCATCAGATGAGTCATTAATTGGAGGAAGTGTAAGAATTACAAGAGGAGACTCCTCATACATTTTTGGATATGTATCAATCATTAAATGTTTTTTAGGTGTAGAACAGCCAACTATTAAAAAGATGCTGATGCTAAAAAATAGAATTTTTATTAAAGTAAAATTTTTATTCATTTGACTCTCCTGACTGCTCATTTGCTCTCTGACCACCTGAATATTTTGTTAAGAATTGTATAAAAGTGGATGATTCAGGAAAAGTATCAGCCTCTTTTTGAAAATACTCATTTGCCTCATTTGAATTTCCCTCTCTTAACATTAAATAGGCATATTCAGAGTATAGTCCTGGTGGAACTTTCATTTTACCAGATTCACATTTTTCAAAAATTTTACGTAGAGACTTTTTATGTGCTTCATCATTCTTAGCACTTACCTCTTTTTTTGAATTATAAAGAGTTGATTCATAACTTCCCCAGTAGTATAGTGTTTTTTCCTGTTGAACACAACTTGAAAAAATTAAAATGGTTAAAATAGATAAAATTAGATGTTTCATGGTACTACAACCTCCTCTGTTGTTCTATTACTCATTAGTAATGTTTTATTCACTAACATTTTATCAGCTTTATAAACCTTGATAGTATGATTTCCAGGAGAGATTTCATATAATTTTTTATTACAATTCTCTGCCATTTTTATTTTAGTTGAGTCATCAATATCAAGAATCAATCCATGACAATTACCACTCATTTTAATAAATGCTTTCTCCTCTTTATTCTCTATTTTTTCCTGATAGCTTGTTGCACAGGAGGAAAAAACAAGTGTTGATACAAAAATAAACAATATTTTCTTCATTTATAACCTCTAAATTAAAATAGTGTTAAAATCTTTTTTCTACTTACTCACATCCACAGAACTCAAAAAAATAAAAAATACCTATTAATTTCAGTGAGTTAAACCCACTATTTATTAAAAAAAAGAAATGAACAGGGTACTTTAGTGCCCTGAAGAGTAAAAAAAATAGAAACAAACAGATAAATCTTTTATTTTAGTTCACGAACATAATAATTACTGAAATCTTCAGTAATTTCACCATCAATAACTTTACAAATTGATATTTCATCACTTGTAGATTCTCCGGCTGTTGATAAAACTTTAAGTTTTCCAACTAATTTGCTAGGAAGCTCTATCATTGTTCCTGTTTGTGGATTTTTTACTTTTTTACCCTTTTCATAAATACCAAAAATATCACCCTCTTCTATCCCTTGTGTTTTTCCACCAGAGATATAAAAAGAGCCCTCTTGAGAATCAAGAATAAATGACTGCCAAGGTTTATGAAGAAGATTGTTGATAACTTTATTAACAACTTTTGATATCGCAGCCTCAATTGCTTTATCATTTAGTGTTGAATCATATCCAGCACTTGGACCTATTCCCATTGTTGTTCCAGATTCAACAGATGCCTCTCCCTCTCCATATTCACCATAAACAACTTCACCTGTTGATACATCAATAACTCTTACAAAAACTTTTGCAAAAGCTTTTTGCCTTTTAGTTTTTGTAAAAACACCTGTATCACCTGTTGTTTGTCTTCCAAATTCAGCAACAGAACCAACAACAAGATAATCTGCAGGAATATTGATTGTTTGAAGATTTCCTAGTTTAATCTCCTCATTAATTTTGTCAAAATCCTCTCTTTCTAAAAGAATAAATTTTCCTGTTTTTACAAGTTTTGTGCTTAAAATATCAGAGGCCTGTTTTCCAAGATTACTTGTATTGCTAAGAATTCCTTTTCCATAGTTTGTCTCATTTGAGAATCTAGCAATAGCTATTTTTCTTTTTAAAAATTTTCCTGTCTCCTGTTGAGCAACTTCATTGGTTGAATCATGCTTTTCTGGTAATTTAGATATTTTTGGTTTCTCTGCTGTAGCACAACCAAACATTAATCCACAACAAAAAACAATAGACATTAAAACTGTTTTTCTCATTCTCTCTCCCACAAAAAAACAGAGATTAGACGATTATTTTTTCATTTTATTCAATAAAATTAAAAAATAATTCATCAAAAAAATTTTTTATTAAAACAGTAGAATAATTTATATACAAAACTATTTTTGAGTAATTTTTACTTTTTTCTTGACTTTAGTGCATAAAAATTTCACACTAGCTAAATGTGAAGGTCATCTAAATGTAGGATACCACTTGGCTTAGGCCTTTCCAAAAATCACCACTTGTCATAAAGACCGATGATGTTTGGTTAACTTCAGGGTGGAGATTCAGGTTCAAATCCTGACTTTCACATTTTTACAAAAATATGATTATTCATGTTTTTACTAAAAAACAGAAAGTATAAAAAATTTGGCCGGATAGCTCAAATGGTAGAGCAGGTTCTCCCAGCATCCAACTTGTCATAAAGACCGAATTTGTTGGGTTAGCGCTATGGACGCCCAGGTTGTGGGTTCGATGCCCACTCCGGCTATTTTTATCAAATCACTCTAAAAATAATAGGAAAACCATGTTAACAAAACATTTTAACAATAAAAAAACAGCTCAAAATCAACCAATTCCTGAAAAAAAAGATATTATGGAAAAAAATAATGCAGGTGGTTACTCCTACTCATTAACAAATAAAAAAAAATTAAAAAGATTTCTGATTTTAGGAACAGAGGGTGGCTCATATTATGAAAGTGAAAAAGATTTAACAATAAAAAATACTAACTCTATTGTAGCTTTCATAAAAAAAGGGGGTGGAAAAGAGGCTTTAGAGGAGGCTATATCTGTTTCATTTGAGGGAAAAGCAAGAAAAAATGATTATGCAATATTTACATTAGCTCTTGTTTTAACTTATGGAACAAATGAGGATAAAGAGTTTGCAGTTGAAAATGTTGATAAAATTTGTCGAATTGGAACACACATATTTAAACTTGCTCAATATTTAAAAGATTTAAGAGGTTGGGGAAAATATGTTAAAAAGATTTTTACAAATTGGTATTTAAAACAATCTGTTAAAAATTTAGCTTTTCAAACAGTAAAATACCAAAGTAGAGATGGTTGGTCTCATAGAGATTTACTACGTTTGAATCACATTAAAACAGATGAAAAAGATAGAGATTTACTTTTTTACTATGCAACAAAAAAAGAGAGTAAAAAAAATGAGATATCAATATCTGATTTTGAAACTTTAAAAATTGTTGAGGGATTTGAGAAAGCTAAAGAGGCAAAAACAGAAAAAGAGATTATATCTCTTTTATATGAATATAGACTTACAAGAGAGATGATTCCTACTCAATTTTTAAATAAACCAAATGTTATTGAGGCTTTGCTTCCAAATTTAGGATTAACATCACTAATTAGATCTCTTGGCTCTTTTTCTGCCTCTGGATATCTTAATAATAATAATTTAGATGCAATAAACTATATAACATCTCTTATTACAAAAAAAGAGAATATAAAAAAAGCTAGGCTTCACCCACTTCAAATTTTAGATGCACTTTATACCTATAATTTAGGTCATGGAATAAAAGGGAATTTAAATTGGAATAAAGTCTCTAAAATTGTTGATGCACTTGATGACTCTTTTTATTTATCATTTGAAACAGTTGAACCAACAAATAAAAAACTAATGTTAGCAATTGATGTATCTGGTTCGATGGGTGGATATAAAATGAGTGGCTCTGTTTTAACTCCACGAGTTGCCTCAATGGCTCTTGCATTAGTTACAGCAAAAGTTGAGAAAAATTATATTATAAAAGCCTTCTCAGATAAGTTAGTTGATATTGATGTAACACCAAAAATGAGATTAGAGCAAATTATTCATAAAACAAACTCAATTCCATTTGGTGGAACCGATTGTGCATTACCAATGGTTTATGCAAAAGAGAATAAAATTCATGGAGTTGATGCCTTTATTATTTACACAGATAATGAGACTTGGTTTGGAAAAATCCATCCATCTCAAGCAATTAAAGAGTATAGAAAATTTACAGGAAATCGTTCAAAATTAATAACAGCTGGAATGGTCTCAAATAATTTCTCAATTGCAGACCCAACAGATGCAAATATGTTTGATGTTGTTGGTTTTAGTACTGAAACTCCAAAGTTTATATCAGAATATATTATGGATAGAGTTTAGAAATCTAAATATGTTTTAATTTTTACGCCATGTTTTTCAGCATCTTTCATTTTTGATGATGTTGAAGATAGATCATTTGTAACTAAGAAATCTGCATCTTTTATATTTTTAACCTCCTCTAAATTTGGGTATTTATCAAGAAAATGTTTTTTTGTTGGAAAACCTGCATCTTTTGGAGAGCCAGTTAAAACAACTTTTATTGAATCAACTCTCTCTTCAGCTACAGGAAAAACAATTGAAACATTTGTCTCATCACTCCATTTTTTAGGTAACTCATTATAGTAATAGCTCTCTTTTTCAATAAAATAGTCAACAACTTTTTTCTCAAGACCTGTAAAATGATGAGGCTGTTTTTGGTAATATTTTGAAACCATTTCACACATAGTCTCTCCAGCACCCTCTATTTGCTGAATCTGTAATAATTGTGTAAATGTTATAGAGCGAATTGAATTTATTGATTCAAATAGTCTATCTAGTTGTCTTCCCTCTTTAAAATAGCCTGTTTCAATAAGTTTTTGAGATGTTAATGATTTACTAAAAAAATCAAAAATTGTTTTTACACCAGCATTATAAAGTGTTTTTACCATTGCAGGACCAATATTTTTAACCTGAAGAATTGATATTGCTTTTGTCATTTTTTTTATCTCTTTTTCAGGACATTCTGAATTCATACAATATATATGTGTAAAATCTGAATCAATATGTAAATCAGATTCACAATATGGGCATTCTGATGGAAGTAAAGCATTAATCTCATCTTGAGAGATATCTCCCTTTTTAACTAAACCTGTTATTTGTGGAATTATATCCCCTTTTTTTTCAATATAAACATAAGAGCCTGGTAGATATGAGTTATTAATAGCGTTTTTAAAATTTGCTAAATATGCTCTTGAAACTAAAGAGCCATCTAAATCAACAGGTTTTAGTATTGCTGTTGGAATTAACTCTCCTTGAGCTGACATTGACCACTCAATTCCCTCAATTACTGTTTGAGCCTTTTGTGCAGGAAATTTTATGGCAACCTCATAAAGTGGATGATGTCTGTTTTCACCCATTTTTTCACGAATAGTAGCAGAGTTAACTTTCAATACATATCCATCTAATCTATATGGTGAATTTTCTCTATACTCTTTCATTTCTTTGTATAAATTTTTAGCATCATTTGATGATTCTAATTTGCATATTTTATAAAAAGATAACTCAAATCCATCTTTTTGTAAAATATTAAAAAAATCACTATATTTTTTATACTCAATTCCCATTATATTAAAAGAGACAAAATGTAAATACTCTAAATATTTTGCCTCTTTTGTGTCACTTAAAACACCTGCAACAAAATTTCTCTCATTTTTAAAAGAGTCATCTGAGTTTAATTTTTCAAAATCTAAAACTTTTATTAAACACTCTCCTCTAATCTCTAAACTATCTTTCAATGAGATTTTATTTGGAACAATAGATTTTAACTTATCTGTAACATCAAAACCAGATTTCCCATTTCCACGAGATAATGCTCTCACTAATACCCCATTCTCATATTGAAGAGATATTGAGTTCCCATCATATTTTGGTTGAATAATAATATCAAGTTCAGATTTAGTATTTGATATCCATTTATATATCTTTTCAAATTCAGAATCAACTTCATCATTTACCTGAATTTTTTCAAGAGATAACATTGGATATTTATGAGCAAATTCAAATCTTTTTGATGAATAACCAACTATTGATAAAGCTGGATGATTAGGGGATATTTTTTTAATCTCATCTTCAAGTTTATCAAATTCAGAATCACTCATTATTTCTCGTCCCTCATAATAGGCTGCCTTTGCCTTCATATATAGCTCTACTTTTTGATCTAAACCATTATTATCATCGAAAAGTGTTCTCATAAAATCTCCTGTTAAAAAAATAGACACATTTTGACCCTATATTTATAGCAAATTTAGTCTAAAATCACAAGAATTTTGATAAATTAAGTTTGCAATCTTTAAACATTTTATATATAATAACTCATTTCATGTTTCTTAGAGAGAGGGGTGATGGGAATAGAGTATGTTAGATATGGAAAATATTTAAGACTTGAACCTTTAAAAAAAGAGTTTTATTCTCAACCATTTAAAGCTAAATTTTTTGGAACAGATAATTTTTATAAAATATTTATTTTTGAAGAGATATTAATGGAGATTGTTGAGTCTCAATTAACATTCAATGATTTTATGAAAGTCATCCAAAAAACATCAAAACTTAACCATGCTAATATTATTCGTATTCTTGATTTTCATGATTTTCAAGAGTGTTATGCTCTTATAATGGAGTATTTTCCACATGAACCACTTATTAGCTTAATGGCAACCTATTATAGACTTCAAAGATCTATTCCACCAATGGTTGCTGTTTTTATTGCAACTCAAGTTTGTGAAGCTCTTGATTATACTCATAATATTAATGTTGTTCATGGTAATCTTTCTCCTCTTAACATATTGATAACACATGAAGGGTTAATAAAAATAAAAGATTTTGGAGTTTTCTCTGTTTTATCATCAGAAACAAATGTTAAAAAACTGAATTTTAAACAGTTTAGATATATTGCACCAGAGAATCTTAGTGATTCTGGCATTACTCCAACACCAGCCTCCGATATTTATAGTGTTGGAGTTATTATGTATGAGCTTTTAACAGGACAGGCAATATACTCTGCTGGTTCTATTGAGGAGTTAGAGATTCAGGTTGCAAAAAATGATTATAAACCAATTCTTGAGGTTGCACCACATGTTCCAGAGGAGCTTGCTAAAATTGTTGAACAGGCAATTAGTCATAATCCAGAGGATAGATTTTCAAATGCCCTTGAATTTAAAAGAAAAATTCAGAAATTTTTAATTCAAAATAATAAAATTTTCTCAAGTCAACATTTTTATAGTCTTGTAGGAAAACTATTTCAATCTCAAATTCAAGAGGAGATTGAACAAAATAAAGGATATGAAGCACTTCAATTAAATGATTATAAAAATGCTTTAACTCAACCAGATATTCATGATGATGAGTTTGTTCCTACTAATGTTAATGAGGATCTTTTTGATGACAGCGAGGCAACATCTATTCTTTTTGATAATGTTGATGATTTAGACTCAGACTTTAAACCAGTTCAAAATGATCTATTTTCAGAGGATGAAAAAACTAGTATTCTTGATGATGAAGAGGAGACTGATTTTGTTTCTCCTCAAGTAAGACATCAGGAGGTTCAATCATCACAACAACTAAAAAATAATTTTAATAATAGTTCTCAAAAAATAGTTCAGAATCAAAGAAAAAATCAACTTGTATCTGCAGAGAATACAAATATAACAGAGAACCAATCATTTAAATTTGAACCAATATCTTTTATTATTGGTTTAGCAGGAGGTCTTTTGGTTGGGATAATTGTTGCACTATTAAGATAAAAATAAAAAAATAAAAAAAAATAAAAATTTTTTTTCAAAAATTTGATTTCTTGATTTATTTTTTTGTATGCTCATAAAATGTTGGGGAGGGTCTAATGGGTAGAAATAGGAATACAACTTTGCAAAAGCCACAAACAAAAGTAAAGGTTTCTGGAGTTAGAAGAAGTGCTACAATATCTTGCAAATATTTAACAAAAGAGGAGTTAGCACTCAAAAAGAGACTTGACACTGAAGAGTGGAATATTGAACGCCCAGAGATAAGAGAGCATTGTGAAAATGGTATTCGTCCCTGCCCATTTGTTGGATGTAAATATCATCTATATTTAGATGTTAATAAAGAGAATGGTTCAATAAAGTTTAATTTTCCAGATCTTGAGTTTGATGAGTTAGAGGAGACCTGTTCTCTTGATATTATTAAAAAAGGTGATACAACTCTTGATGCAATTGGAAAACATATGAATTTAACAAGAGAGAGAGTTAGGCAAATTGAGGCTGTTGCAATTGAGAAACTAACTAACTCTGGCCTATTCCCAAAAGAGGTTTTAGAGTTTTTCCAAATCAACCAAGATGAAGAGGATAAATAATATATCTTTTAAATCTATCCATTAATAAATCATAAAAAATTATATTACTTACATCCACACAACTCAAATAACAATAAATATCTATCAACTTCAGTGGGTTAAAACCCGCTGTTCATGCAATAATTTTATATTTTCAAAAAAAATGCAATTAAATAAAAAGTATTATCTGTTTTATAGTTGAGTAGGTTTTTGAGTATTATTGGTCAACTTCATCTGCAATTGAGTCATCTATTTCAAAATTTGCATAAACATTTTGAACATCATCACAATCCTCAAGCATGTTTATCAATTTTAAAACACTATTTGCCTCTTTAACATCTGTTAATGTTATTGTGTTTGCAGGAATCATTGAAAGATTTGCCTCTTCATAAGTGATTTTATTCTCATCAAAATAGTTTTTAACCTCTTCAAATAGAGTATAATCACAAAGAATTTGAAAATAGTCTCCCTCATCAACCATATCCTCTGCTCCTGCATTTAACATGTGCTCCATTAGAGCATCCTCTACACAAACAGATTTAGGAATTAAAAATGTTCCCTTTTTTGCAAACATCCAACCAACACTTCCAGACTCTCCAAGATTTCCACCAGAGCGTGAAAATGCATGTCTTATTTCAGAGACTGCACGATTTTTGTTGTCTGTTAATACATCAAGAATAACAGCAACTCCACCTGCACCATACCCCTCATAAACAAGCTCTTGATAAACTGCACCACCAGCCTCTCCAGATGCTTTAGCAATTGCTCTTTTAACATTATCCAATGGCATTGAGCTTGATTTAGCATTTAACATCGCCATTCTCAGCCTTGGATTCATATCCGGGTCAGGTCCTCCTATACGAACTGCAACTGTGATCTCTTTTATTATTTTTGTGAAAATTTTTCCTCTTTTTGCATCTGCTGCACCCTTTTTGTGTTTAATTGTACTCCACTTATTATGACCTGACATATAAAACTCCATAAAAACTGTGTGCATTTTATCAAAACATTATTAAAGTTTCAACGATTTTTTTATTTTTTTTTAAACTTTATATTTATATAATAGAGTAATATTATAAACTATTAAGGAAGACTAATATCTATTTGACTTAATTAGATAAAAAATATAAAATTGAGCTTATTTTTTAGGTAGTTATCATGAAGAAAATCTTTTTATTTATGTTTGTAACTATTTTAGCTATCTCTTGCAATAAAAAAGAGGAGAATAAAGCTCAAGTAAAACAGACTGATGTTATTGAGAATGTAAAAAAGGCTGGAGATGTTAAAAAAGTTGATGTAGTTGAGAAAAAAGCTGAAGCAACTAAAACAAAAGTTGAGCTTATTTCTAAAAAAGTGAAAGATGGAGTTGTTGAACTCTATACAAAAGATGAATCAGGTGAAAAACTTTTAAAAACAATTGACTCAGTTTATACAGAGCATTCTCATTTCTCTGAGGTAAAAAATGGAAAACTTTTTATCATAAGAAGAGTAGGGGATACTGTTACTTGGAAAGATTGGAGTGATGAGCTTTGGGTTTTTGATAATGCAGAGTTTAAAGATGGTAAAAAACTTTATTCTCTTCAAGGATTAACTTTTTCTGCATCAGAGAATGCAGAAAAAGTTGCTATTACCTCTAATAAATCTATCTTTATAATAAATATTGCAGGTGAGACTTTAAAAGAGCTATCTATTGCAACTGTTTTTGAAATTGCTGAAGAGGATGCAGAGGGATATAGCACATATCCAGAGGGATGGAGTGCAGATTCCAAAATTTTTTGGATTGCAGGAACTCCAGAGGGAGTTTATAGAGAACTTGTAAAAATAGACTCTACTGATTGGAGTTCAAAATCTGTTGGATTACCAAAAGATGGATTTGAATTTAATTTTAACTCCACAAAAGAGTTGTTAGCATATAGTGATATGCCAAATTTTTTTGATGAGGATTCATTAAAAAAGTTTCAAAAATCAAAAAAAGTGGTAAAATTATATATTTTTAATTTTTCAACAAATAAAAATGAAGAGATTGCAACATCTGTTGCAAAACATTTTAATCCAACTTGGAAAGATTGCTCAACTTTAGAGTATGATAATCCAGAGGGAACTGATAAAAAAACATATTCAATCAAATAGTATTTTCTCTCAAGTAAAATTGGATAATTAGAATCAAAAACATGTTATACAAATATTAAATCTCTTACACAATCCTATTTATATTATAAAAAATAATTAAAAACATTTTATCTTTTCCCCATCTCCAAGTAGTGGAGAGGGGGCTAGGGGGTGAGGGTTCTTTTAAAAAAAATCTAAAAAAAGTTTTTATATCACTTTTTTTAGATTATCTAAAAGGTTTATTAAAAAAATAGATATTTATCAGCTCTACTTCTCTAAAAGTTTCTCTATTTCAGTTAATTTCATCTCTTTCGCATAATCAATTGCTGTTTTTCCATAGTTATCTTTCTCTGTTTTTGACACTTTTAGTTCTAAAACCTTTTTAACAATAGCCTGATTTTTACCAAAAACAGCCCAATGTAGTAGATTCCTTCCATCACTATCTTTTTGATTTATGTTTTTAACACCTTTTTTTGCAAGAAGGTCAAATATTTTCTCATCAGGAATCACAGCAGATAACATAATTGCACTCTGATTACCTTTTAAAAGCTCATCAGGGGAGGAACCCTTTTCAAGTAACATCTCTATTGCTTCGTATGCTTTTCCATTAATAGCCCAAAGAAGAGGAGTTCCATTATGAACATCTTTTATTGTTAAATCTGCACCATTCTCAAGAAGATATTTTATAACTTTTACCTGATTACCAAATGAGGCACTCATAAGAGGAGTTCTTCCATTAATATCTTTGCTATTTACACTCATTTTACCAGCTTTTATATATTTATCAACTTTATATATATCACCAGTTTTTGCAGAGTTCATTAAATCCAGCACAGAGTCTTGATCTATTTTATTATTAAAGTTTGGTTGAGAGATTTTTTTAGTATCTGTACTGTTTGTCTGTTGGTTTAATTCTGTTTTTTCATTTGTTTTTGTGGTTATTTTATTCGATTTATCTGAATTTTGAGCATCGCTGTTTTTGCAAGATACTAAAAATATAGAAAATATTACAAGTATTATAGTTTTTTTCATAAAATCCTCTAAAATTAATTGATTTCAAGTCGTTTTCCAGCCTTGAGAGGAATAAAAACATCTTTATCCATCCCTTTTTTTTGTAAATATCTCTCTAATCTTTTAGTTCCATCACCATAACCCTCATCAGCAAGAGGAAAAGTATCAAAATGTATTCCAATAGATTGCTGGGATTTTAAAATAATATGAGTCTCAATGGCATCCTCTGGGGACATATGCTGTTTTTTCATAAACCACTCAGGAAGATATGCACCTAAAGGTAGAAAAGATAGTCTCATCGAACCAAATCTCTCTGCAATTTTTTGTAAATGTGGTCCAAAACCTGAATCACCAATAAAAAATATATTATGATATATCGATTGAATTACAAAACTTCCCCAAAGTGTTCTGTTTCTACCAATTGCACCACGTTTTGACCAATGTTTTGAGGGAACTAAATGAATTGTAACAGAATTATTTGAAAAACTCTCCCACCAAAGTAGAGTTTTTATATTTGAAACACCATTTTTTATTAAAATCTTATCAATTCCTTCAGGAACTATGAATAGTGGTTTATGTTTTTCATTAATTTTAACAATCGATTTAATATCAAGATGGTCATAGTGATCATGAGTGATAAGAACTATATCAATTGGAGGAAGTTTTTCTAAAGGAACTCCTGGAGCTTGAACTCTTTTTGGTCCAGCCCAAGATACAGGGCTAGCTCTATCTGAGAAAACTGGGTCTGTGATGATATTCACTCCATTATGTTGAATTAAAACTGTTGCATGACCAATAAAAGTTGCAAATATTCTCTCTCCATCAACTCTCTCAACAACTTCAGGAATATCATCTGGCAGAGGAACAAAATCTGGCCACTTCTCCTGTTTTCTAGTAAGAGACCATTTTATAACATCATCAGTTTCAGGATTGAAATCCTCCCAAGGATAGAAAAACTCTCCATTTTTATAGTAATCTAAGCTAGATAATTTTCCCTGTTTCCCACTCATACAGCCGCTAAACAAAAAAACTGTAATTAGAAACATAATAACTTGCAAATATATTTCAGAAAAGTTTTTCTGTTTCAATTGATTCATCTCCTTTCTACTGTTTTTATAGTTTTTATATCTCTTCATCCGATATTTTTACTAAAAATATTATAAACATCTTTATAAACATCTATATTTTAAAGATTTTTTATAAAAAATCAAATATTTATTTCTATATCTTTTAGTTATCATTAATAAAAAAACTGTTTTTATCAGATACTTTTTTTTATATTTTATGATATCTATTATAAGTAAAATAGTAAATAACTATAAAAACATAAAACTATATAGCAGATTTTGTTTTCAGGTACATGAAAAATATGTTTCTAACTACATTCTTTATTTTCCAGCTATATGAAAACTAGTTTCTAACCACCTTCTTCGTTTTTCAGATACATGAAAACTAGTTTCTAACCACCTTCTTTATTTTCCAGCTATATGAAAACTAGTTTCTAACCACCTTCTTCGTTTTCCAGCTATATGAAAACTAGTTTCTAACCACCTTCTTTATTTTCCAGATACATGAAAACTATTTTCTAACTACATTCTTCGTTTTCCAGATACATGAAAACATAAAACTACATAGCAGATTCTATTTCTTTTACTACTTCAATAAAAAAACTATCAATAGTATCTCATTTAGTTGGTTTTAACCAACTGTTCATCTATATTTCTTTATTTACTTCTCCAATATCCCTCACCCCCTGACCCCCTCTCCACTACTTGGCGAGGGGGAAAAGAGATTTTAATAGTATATCTTTTGATTTTTTCTTTTCTTCAAGTCCCTCTCAACGTAGTGTATGAAAAGATTTTTAATTGTAATAAAATATTATAATAGTTTCTTTATTTACTTCTCCAATATCCCTCACCCCCTGACCCCTCTCACTCGCACCCTAAAAATGCTTTAGCATTTTTAAGGAACCCGCTTCTACTTGGCGAGGGGGAAAAGAGATTTTAATAGTATATCTTTTGATTTTTCTTTCTCTTCAAGTCCCTCTCCACGTAGTGGGGAGGGATTTAGGGTGGGGGTTCTTAAAAAATAATCTATTTCTTCATTTACTTCTCTATCTTCAATTCCATATCAAACTATTTTAAGCCCCTCGCCCTTCGGGAGAGGGGTTTGGGTGAGGGGCTAATAGGATTTTAGGGTGGGGGATATTAAAAAATAATCTATTTCTTCATTTACTTCTCTATCTTCAATTCCATCTTAAACTATTTTAAGTCCCTCGCCCTTCGGGAGAGGGGTTGGGGTGAGGGGCTAATAGGATTTTAGGGTTGGGGTTATTAAAAAATAATCTATTTCTTCATTTACTTCTCTATCTTCAACTCCATATCAAACTATTTTAAGCACATCTCCCTTCGGGAGAGGGGTTGGAGTGATGGACTAATAGAATTTTATTGTGGGGGATATTAAAAAATAATCAATATCACCACACTCTATTAGGTATGAATTTAAGTTTTTATGATTAGCAGAAAAATCTACACTCAAAAAAATAGATAAATCAGAGTTGAATATAAAACTAATTATACAATCTAACTGATAAAAATGTTGTAAATGGATAATATGAGAACTCAGAATCATTTTTTGATACTGGAGCCTGAAGAGATAGATCTAAATATAGATTCTCCTTTATATTATACTCTAACTTTACAATATTATAACATGCAATCTCTGTTATATTCACAAGAGTGTTAAGAGAAATTGATAATAGGGGAGTTATTGGATATGAAAATAGAAGCGAAAGATAATGTTTATTAAAAAGATATACGCCACCCTCTGTGTATGCTGTTGATTTTGTTGGAAGTATTATATTCTCTAACGTAATAGAGTTATTAGAGCCAGCAGATGAGAATTGATACTCAACAGATATAAAAATCTCATTAGAAAATTGATAATCTATACCTAAAGTTGCTCTAAAATAGTTACTATCACCACTATAATTATCAATATATTTTGGAATAGTATATGCAGCCTCAAAAATTATAGTTGAATCAAATAGATTTCTTGTGAAATCTATTGCAAACATACCATTCTCTCTAAAATGATTAAACATAATAGAGAAATCTGTGTTTAAAATATATCCTTTATATTTCAAATAAAATGAGTCATTCTCATAGTAAAAACTATCTCCAAAAATAGCACCAATTTCAATTTGAGACATATCACCTAAAGGAGTAACAATTTTTATTGAATCAACCCCTTTTTTCTCCTCTTTATTAAAATCCTGAAATGTAAATGGTGAAAATATATCTAATGATGTTAATACTTTTGCATATCCAAATGCTATTGATTGCCTACCAATAGATATATCAAAATATTTTAAAGAGAGTGTGATATTTAATCTATCTAAATTATGATATAGATATAGATTATCTTTACTATTTCCCTCAAATAGAGTTTCATCAAAGTCGATAACTCTATAAGATGGAGCAACTCCAGCAACAGAGGCAATAGATTCTAAAGATGAGTCTGTTGTAATTGTTGGAGATAACTCATATGCTGTTTCAAAACTGATTTTAGAGTATTCATATAATGCTCTTCCTCTTATAATTGAACTATTTTGACCTAAATAGTCTCTCTCTGTAAATTTATCTAGGATTTCAGGAGTTTTATAGTATACTGAACTCATTTTTATATAGCTATCAAAAGAGAACTCCCCCTTTAAAACTCCAGAGATATATATAGAAGCAACTAAAATTAGGAGATAACCTAAATATTTGTTTAAAGTATATCCCATTATCTCACCTCATCTATTGATTATTGTCTTGAAAAATCTCACCATCTTTTAAAACAATCATACGTTTAGATTTTCTCATAATTTTCTCATCATGTGTTGAGAAAATAAATGTTATATTTTTTTCAACATTTAACATTCCCATCATCTCTAACAAAGATTCACCTGTTTTTGAATCAAGATTTGCTGTCGGTTCATCTGCAAGTATTATATCTGGATTGCTAACAATTGCTCTTGCAACTGCAACTCTTTGTTGTTGTCCTCCAGAGAGTTGTGATGGAAATCTTTTCTCAAAACCCTTTAATCCAACCTCATTTAGGATAGATATAACTCTCTCTTTTCTCTCCTCCTTTTTTATATTCTGAAGAAGCATAATATACTCAACATTCTCCTCAACTGTTAACACTGGAATGAGATTATATGATTGAAAAACAAAGCCAATATGATCTCTCCTAAAATCTGATAGCTCAGATTTTGATATTTTTGTTATATTTTTTCCTGCAAGAGTCACTTCTCCCTGAAATTGAGAATCTAAACCACTTATTATATTTAAAAAAGTTGTTTTCCCTGAACCAGATGGTCCTGCAATTGCTGTAAATTCTCCTCTTTTTATATCAACAGAAACTCCTTTTAATGCAATTGTCTCAATTTCACCAGAAACATAAGACTTTTTTAAATTTTTTGTCTGAATAACAAGCTCACTCATAAATACCTCTATTAAAAATCAGTTTAAATTGTAAAAAAAATCTTTTACATCTCATCTATTCACATTAATACTACTCAAAGTAACAAAAAATATATCAACTTCAGTGGGTTAAAACCCACTGTTCATCAAAAAAGAGATGAACAGGGTACTTTAGTGCCCTGAAGAATAAAATATATATCAACTTCACTACTTTTAGTTCACAAAGAATAAAAAACATTTCACTCATTAATACTTTTAGCTCACAAAGAATAAAAAATATTTTACTCATATCTCTATTTTTTCATAACCACAGCAGGGTCTAATTTAGCTGTATATATAGCTGGATATAGAGCTGCAATAAATGCAATCAATATAAGAAGAGATGGATAGACGATATATTGATTAAAGAGATTAAAAACAGGATAAACATTAGATACTATTGTAACATCCATAAAAGATACACCATTATAGTTTAATCCATATATTGATAACCAATAGTTTATTGATGTTCCAATAATAAAACCTAATAAAATACTTAAAAAAGTTAATAAAAGAGCCTCTAAAACAATTAGTTTGAACATCTGTATTGGTTTTGTTCCAATAGATTTCATAACTCCAAACTCAAACATACGTTCATAAATAGACATAAATAGTGTATTAACAATTCCTATTGATACAATTGAGAAAAGTATAATTGCTAATATAAGAATCATAAATTGCGTCATATTTAACATAGATTTTAGTTCAGGAAAAAGCTCCTCCCAACTCTCTATTTTGTTTGGAGTGGATATGTTAAAAAGATTTTTCAAATCACTCTCTGTTGCTGTTTTTATATTTTTAAAAACCATTGCAATTTCATGAATTTGATTGTTTAAATTTAATAGTGTTTGAGACTCATCAATTTTAATCATAACAATAAATTTATCAATCTCATCAACAGATGTTGAGTATATTCCCTCAACTCTAAACATAGCTTGAGATAGTGGTGACTCCTCTGTAGATTCTGTTAATCTATTAACAGTTAATACAATTTTATCCCCCAACTTAATATCAAGTGTTTTTGCAAGTTTCTTTCCTATTAATATCCCATTTTTTGACTCTTTTGATAGATATTTTCCCTCTTTTATTGATTCATCAATAATTGATAAATCTCGCTCTTTATCAACATCAATACCATAAACCATTATTGATTCACTATTTTTAGGAGAACTAATCATACCAATAGATAGAGTTCTCTCTGTGTAGTTTTTTATAGAGTTATCACTCTCTAATTTTTTTATTATATCCTCTCTATTAGTAATTGTTTTATTTACCTCAAAAGATGATGAAAAACCCTCATTATGAATTTGAGAGTGACCTGTTATTGTTTTAATGGCTGAATTAACCATATTTTTTCCCATTCCCTTCATTACAGCATCTGTTGATATTAATCCTGCAACACCAACACCAATTGCAATAATTGAGAGAATTGTTCTTCTTTTATTTCTAAATAGATTTCTAAAGGCTAATTTTAATATTAACATCACACTCTCCTAATTCTCTTTAATTGCCTTGATTGGAATCACTCTTGCTGTCCTTATAGCAGGTATTAATGCTGCAACAATTGATGACAAAACAATGCTAACTGTTGGTTTTATATATACCTGTGGTAAAAATGCACCTTTGAAATTCTCAACAACAATACCAGATATTGATATTGGTTCTGGAAAAACTATTCCAACTGAGGATAGATAGTAGACTCCTAAAGAGGTGAATATTGAGCCTATTGCTATTGCAAACAGAGAGAGAAAAAGAATCTCATATATAATTAATAAAAATATCTGATTAGGTTTTGTCCCTATTGCTAAAAGTATTCCAAACTCCCTTTTTCGCTCTAAGAGAGACATTAAAACTGTGTTTAAAACACCAATAACAACAACAAGAATAATTACAAATATAATAAATTTATCCCCCTGTTGGTCAGCCTTCATTGTTTTATAAAAACTCTCATTTACAACCTCCCAAGATTCTGCTTTTGCCTGATTATTCTCTATTTTATCAAGTTTTCTATTTATTATAGAGGTTATCTCTTGTGATTTTAAATAATCATTTAAAATCACAATAATCTGATGAACTCTTCCCTCTAATGCTAAAAAGTTTTGCAAAGATTCTCGACTCATATAGATACTATTTGAGTCTAACTCATTTTTTTCAGATCCAAAAACCCCCTTCACCAAAAAAAGATCATTAGATGTTGAACCATCTGCTGCTTGAGAGACTATTGCTAATTTATCTCCAACAGATATTTGAAGATTTTTTGCTAAATTAAATGATATTAATATATCATTATTGGGAGAATTATCTATATAATCACCTTTTGTTACTCTATTATTAAGTCCACTTGTGTTTTTTTCAAAATCTGGTTCAATTCCAACAAGTCGAACTCCATAACTTCTATTTCCATTAAAAGATAATCCAACAGATAAGACTCTAGAGGAGAAGCTATCAATCTCTTTTATGTTTTTTAGAGTTTTCTCAATCTCCTCAATATTATTAACTGTTTTATAAAGAGATGGTTTCTCTCTATACTCTTTTTGATGAATCTGAATATGACCTGTTTGGGTTTTTGTAAATAGCTGAATAATATTTCCATAACCACCCTCAGACATTGATATTGATATTGCAGATAAAATAAACCCTACAACCATTGTTAATAGTGTTAAAATAGTTCTTCTTTTCTGCCTAAAAAGGTTTCTAAAAGCGATTTTTAGTAACATGTTACCCCTTAAAGCTGGTTTTTAATAAAAATACCCTGAAAATCTGTTAAAAATTATTTAAAAAATTAAAATTCCACTGAATAGTTACAACTCTACTATCTTTTTTTCTGTAGATTTCTTAAAGAGAATGTTGATTCATCTAATTCAATATCAAATTTTGCCTCAACATATTTAAATACTGTTTTATATCCCTCTTTTGTTAATGGAACAATCTCAATAACTGTTGGTATTTTTTTACCACCAAGCTCTTTTATCTCTTTAAATAGAAAAACTCTGATTTTTTTATCATGCTCATCATAATACTCCTGTTTTATAGGAATATAGCTCTCTTTATCAATTTCAACAACAATTTTACCCCAAATTGAGATTGTTTGTGTTTTTGGTTTTAACTCAATATAGTAGCTATTTTTATTCTCTCCTGTTATGAATTTTGATTCATAATCATTTTGAAAACTATTCTCTTTTACCATATCATCATTTGTAAAATCTGAACCCATCCAACCAGACATCATCATACTTGGTGGAATTTTCATTGTTTTATCAATTTTAGGGAAGTAGTTCCACATCTCAGCACCCTTTTTTAGTGTTGATATCCCTTTATCTTTTGCTGGAGAGAGGATTGTGACAAATGTATCATCAAGCCCTTTTGTCCAGATTTTCATTGATAGAGCTCTTTTCCAATCTGGAGTCTCAATTCTCATCTCTGCCATTGTATAGCTTGAGTTACTTCTAAAAAGCTCATCAACTTTTTTTGTTATCTCTTTAATATCTGGTAACTCCTCTGCAAATATTGTAAAAGTTATAAAAAAAGTTAACAAAATAGTAAATAGTCTCATAATCTCCTCCTCTATTTAACTCTTTTAATAATATCAATAAAATAGTCAGCAATCTCTAAATATGATTTTTTCTCATTTGGAAAAAGAAGAATAGATACAAAAACTCCATCAAAAAATACATGCATAATTTTTGATAGTTTACAAATATCAATATCATCACTTTCAAATGCCCCATTTTTTTTAATATTTTCAATAATTGATTGAAACATTGAGTCATGCTGTTCAGCCATTTTCATAAAAAACTCTGCTTCATCTTTTTTTTCTGGATGTCTTGCAAAATATATAAAAACCTCAACTAAAATAATTGCAATATTTTTAAAATCTATATCATCAAGTTCACCAAGAACAATTTTTAAAAGCTCTTTAAGATCTTTTATTTTATAAAACTCTGGAAGTTTCTCCATCCAAGAGTGCATAAGCATATTTATAGCCTCACTAATAATCTCCTCTTTGCTTCTGAAATATTCATATATAGTTCCCTTTCCAATACCAGCCTCTTTTGCAATATCTATTATTTTAGTTTGAAAATACCCTTTTTCTGCAAATATTTTTATAGCATGTTTCATTATAATCTTTTTTTTAGCCTTTTTATCAACTATTTTAGGTGACATATTAATCCTTTATATTTTTATTGACCGACCAGTCGGTATTGATACAATATACTATATATTTTTTAGTTGTCAAGCAGAAAAATATCGATTAATCTATTTTTTTATTTTATATTTTTATAGAATTATTAAAGATTACTCAGCAGCCTTTTTTATTAAATCTATTTTTTTTGCTCTATCT
>JAFGXH010000070.1 GCA_016936735.1 bacterium | reverse complement strand
TGAAAAAGGCCTGATTTAATCAGGCCTAAAATTTGGTGGCGGGGGAGAGACTTGAACTCTCGACCTTACGGATATGAGCCGTATGCTGCTAACCAACTGAGCTACCCAGCCAACAAAGCAGTTTATACTCTATTTTTATATATTTGTCAATAAAAAATTGAAAAAAAAGAAAAATTACCAAAAAATTTCAAATTTTTCAAAAAATCATTGATTTCTAAAACAACCTTGAGTAAATTATAGTGTTGTAGTGATTATTGGAGGATTCATAATTATGGCCGAAAAAGAAATGTTGGGAAGCTCCTCTTTTGGAGATAAAGTAAAGGGGTTGTCTGAATACCTTAAACAGAATGTTATAGATCCAGCTGAAAAAGAGAAAGAGTCTATTCTTCAAGAGGCTCTAAAAAAACAAAAAGAGATTATTGATCAAGCAAAAAAAGAGGCTGAAGAGATTATTAAAAACGCAGAAAAAGAGGCACAAAGAAAAGCAAGTGAAGTTAATTCTGCACTCCAAATTGCTGCTAAACAGGCTATTGGTCAACTTAAATTAACTCTTGAAAAAGAGGTTTTAAACTCATCTGTAACAGCAAATGTTAAAGATGCTTTAAAATCTGATGCTGTTATTAAAAATGCACTTACAGATCTGATTAATCTTTACTTTAAAGGTGAAGGGACAGAGGATCTTGAGTTAATTCTCTCTGAAGATACAAAAAAAGCTCTTGACTCTTTTATAAAAAAAGATGTGCTTGAAAAAGCAAAAGGGAAAATAACACTCTCTAACCAAAGAATTCCCGCAGGATTTCAGGTTGTATTTAAAGATAGTAAAATTATGTTTGATTTCTCTGCTGATGCTATTTCAGAGCTTTTAAAAGAGTATGTTCGTCCTGAATTAAGAGCTGTTTTATTTGGAAAATAGTATCTTTATAAATCTACTTGGGAGAGATTATGAAATTTAATGAGTTTGCCATAACATCATTTCCAGAGTTAACAATTGACAAAGAGCTCCCTTGGGATGCTAATGGATTTCTAGATATATATGTAGAGGCTTTAGAACCATATAAAGAGGAGATAAATCTTATTATTCTTCTAAATGATATTCAAAATATTGATATTTTGAGCTCTAAGAGGGCTGGATATTCAACATCTAATCTATCTCTTTTTTCACCATCATTAGTTTCAGAAAATGAGTTAAACCTATTTTTAGATAATCCACTATTAAACTCTCCTGATGTTTATCCTGAGTTTATTTCAGATTTTTTTGCTGAGTTTAAAGATGAACAACAAAGATATAAAAACATTGATAAACTATATGTTTACTATTTTGAATATCTTAAAACAGTAGATTCATCATTCTTTATTGAGTGGGGTGGATTTGAAAGTATGTTAAGAACTCTATTTTCTGCTGTAAGAATATCTAAAAGTGGTGGTGATTTTGAGTCTCTTCTAAAAGGGGATTCTGAAGTTGTAAAAAAGATATCTGAACAGAGAAACTCTGGTGATTTTGGTTTAAAAACTCTATGGCCAGAGGTATTGGATATTATATCAACTTTGGATAAAAATCCACTTGAATCTGAAAAAGAGATTGATAAAATAAGAATCAAATTTGCCAAAGAGATTGAAGAGAGAGAACCTTTTCATAAAAATGTTATATTTGGTTATTTTGCAGGTATTCTTATCAAAGAGCGTTGGAGAAAAATGAGTGAAAAAAATGCCTCTGAGATATTAAATAATATTCTTGAAGGTTAGATTTGATCTAAAGTTTTAATAAAATCTAAAATTTTAGATTTTATATGATTCAAAATATTCTCTATTAATTTTGGGATAATCTCTATATTTACAAAAAATTAGTAGAAAAATAATTTTTTATACACTGTTTTTAAATGAGGATATATAGATGGATAAAGAGCTTGCAAATGGTAGAATTGTAGCGGCACAAGGAAATCTTATGACAGTTGAATTTGATGGTATTATTCGACAAAATGAGGTTGTTTTTGTTCACACAGGTTCTGAAAAACTTAAAGGTGAAGTTATTGAAGTAAATGGAAATGAGGCAAAAGTTCAGGTATTTGAATTAACTAATGGAATTAAGTTGAATGATGAAGTCTCTTTTACAGGGGATCTTCTTTTTGTTGAACTCGGACCAGGGTTATTAAAAAATGTCTATGATGGTCTTCAAAATCCACTTGAAGAGGTAGCTCAAGAGAAGGGATATTTTTTACCAAGAGGAGTTTATCTTAATGCACTCCCAAGAGCTATTAAATGGGATTTTACACCAATTGCAAAAAAAGGTGATGTTGTTGAAAAGGGTGATTTTCTTGGTTCTGTTCCTGAGGGTGTTATAGATCATAAAATAATGGTTCCATTTCAATTTCAAGGAAAAGGAACTATTCTTGAGATAAAGAAAAAAGGAAACTATACTGTTGAAGAGGAGATTGCAAAAATAAAAGATGAGGATGGAAAAATACATTCTGTTAATATGATTCAAAAATGGCCAGCAAAATTTCCACTTCGCTTGGGAGAGAGAGTACTTCCAATAGAGAAATTATCAACAGCATGTCGTATTATTGATGGGCCATTTCCTGTTGCAAAAGGTGGAACATTCTGTACACCTGGGCCATTTGGTGCAGGAAAAACAGTTTTACAACATCAGATATCAAAATATGCAGAGATTGAGGTTGTTATTGTTGTTGCATGTGGTGAAAGAGCTGGAGAGGTTGTTGAACTTTTAAGAGAGTTTCCACATCTTGATGACCCAAAAACAGGAAAAAAACTTATGGATAGAACATGTATTATCTGTAATACATCATCTATGCCTGTTGCAGCAAGAGAGAGCTCTGTTTATGTTGGTGTTACAATTGCTGAATACTACAGACAGATGGGTGCAGATACACTTCTTCTTGCTGACTCAACATCTCGTTGGGCACAGGCTTTAAGAGAGATGAGTGGTCGTCTTGAGGAGATTCCTGGAGAGGAGGCTTTTCCAGCATATCTTGCATCAAGAATATCTGAATTTTATGAAAGAGCAGGAGTTATAAAACTAAAAACAGGAAAAACAGCATCTCTTACAATAGGTGGTTCTGTATCTCCTGCTGGTGGTAACTTTGAAGAGCCTGTTACTCAATCAACACTTGCTGTTGTTGGTTGCTTTTTAGGTTTAAGTCGTTCTCGCTCTGATGCAAGACGTTTTCCTGCTATTGATCCTCTTATATCATGGTCTAAATATCTTGACAGATTTTCAGAATATGGTAAAGTTGATAATGCAACAGTAATAAAAAAAGCCCAAAAATTTATTCATGAAGGTGATGAAATCGGTAAAAAAATGTCTGTTGTTGGTGAAGAGGGAATTCAAATTGATGATATTGTTGTGTATTTAAAGGGTGAGTTTTATGACTCAGTTTTTCTTCAACAGAATGCTTTTGACAAAGTTGATACAGCAACAAATGAGATTCGTCAAAAAGAGCAACTCTCTATTATTAAAATGGTTCTTGATAAAGAGTTTGTTTTTGAAGAGAGAGATGAGGCACGCTCATTCTTTCTAAATCTTACAGATAAAGTTATCCAGTGGAACTATACATCAATGGATGATAAAACCTATTCAGAAAAGAAAAATGAGATTATTGGAATGATTGAAGGGTAATAGAGATGGTAAAAACATACAATCGAATTGAGAGAATTAAAGGTAGTATAGCCCAAGTTCAAGCTGATGGTGTAAAACTTGGTGAGCTTGCTCAAATTAAAACAAAAGATGGTAGAACAACACTTGCAGAGGTGATAAGTTTTGACCATAATAAAGTTAATCTTCAGGTGTATAGTGGAACAAAAGGGGTTAGTACAGGAGATCAAATAAGATTCTTAGGTCGTCCAATGAAAGTTCCATTTGGTAGTTCACTTTTAGGACGTGTTTTTAGTGGTAGTGGTACCCCTATAGATAATGGTCCAGAGGTATTAGAGAATCAAATTGATATTGGTGGACCATCTTTTAATCCATCAAGAAGAATTATTCCAAGAAGAATGGTTAAAACAAACATACCAATGATTGATATGTTTAATACTCTTGTTATAAGTCAGAAAATACCTATTTTCTCAATTCCAGGAGAACCATATAATGAGTTATTGGCACGTATTGCAAGTCAAACAGATGCTGATATTATTGTTTTAGGTGGAATGGGATTAAAATTTGATGATTATCAATATTTTAAAAACTATTTTTCTAAATCTGGAGCTATTGAAAAAACAACAATGTTTATTCACTTAGCATCAGACCCTGTTGTTGAGTGTGTTCTTGTTCCAGATTTAGCATTAGCTGTTGCTGAGCAATTTGCTATTCAAAATAAAAATGTACTCTGTCTTCTTACAGATATGACAGCATTTTCAGATGCTCTTAAAGAGATTGCAATCTCTATGGAGAGAGTTCCTTCTAATAGAGGTTATCCTGGTTCTCTTTACTCTGACCTTGCTGCACGTTATGAAAAAGCTGTTGATATTGATGGTAGTGGTTCTATTACAGTTATAACAGTAACAACAATGCCTGGAGATGATGTTACTCATCCTGTTCCAGATAATACTGGATATATCACAGAGGGACAGTTTTACCTTCATGGAGGAAAAATTGACCCATTTGGTTCACTTAGTCGTTTAAAACAACAGGTTATGGGAAAAGTAACTAGAAAAGATCATAGTGACCTTGCAAATGCAATGATTAGATTATATGCAGATGCAAAAAAAGCTAGAGATCGTGAATCTATGGGTTTTAGATTAAGTGCTTGGGATAAAAAACTGCTTAAATACTCCTATGAATTTGAGTCTAAAATGATGGATTTAGGTGTTAACCTTGATATTGAGGAACAATTAAATCTTGGTTGGACTATTCTTTCAGAGTGTTTTGATAGAAATGAAACAGGATTAAAAGCTGAATGGTTAGATAAATATGGTAAATGGGATAAATAGTCTAGAGGTGCTTTATGGCAGATATTAAACTTAATAAAACTGAGCTAAAAAAGCAAAAAACTCTTTTAGACCAACTCTCAAAATATTTACCAACACTTCAGCTGAAAAAACAACAGCTACAAGTTGAGGTTGAGGTTGCTAAAAATCTTCTTGAGACATTTTTATCAAAATTTGAGGGAATAAAAAATGGAGTATCTCAATGGTATATCCTATTCTCTCAACAACTATCACTAAATTTAATGCAATTTGCTGAGATAGAGAGAGTTGTTTCTGAAAGAGAAAATGTAGCAGGAGTAGATGTTCCTGCTTTTAGAGAGGTGCAGTTTAAAAAGTATGATTACTCCTATTTCACAACTCCATTATGGTTTGATAAAGCAATAGATGAGATTCAAAAACTTCTCCATTTAAGAGAAGAGATGAAAATTCTAAAACAGAAACTAAAACTTCTTGAGGAGGAGCTTCGTCAAACAAATATAAAAGTTAATCTTTTTGAAAAACGAATGATTCCAGAGTGTAGAGAGAATATTCGTAAAATTAAGATTTTTCTTGGAGATCAGGAGATTGCTGCAATCTGCAATGCCAAAATTGCAAAAGATAAATTAAAACGAAAAGAGATGGCTGAATCAGAGAGGGCATCATGATAGAAAAAATGGGAAAAATCCTAATAGTAGGACCTCAAAACATCAAAAATAAAGTTCTTGATACTCTTCAGAATGCTGGAGTTATTCAAATTGAACCATATAAAGGGGATTCCTATCAAAAGGAGGTTGTAGATATAGATATTTCTGAATCAGATAAGGCTCTACAGGCATATAAAATAGTCCAAAAATATGGAGAGCAATCTGAAAAAGAGAGCAAAAACATATTCTCTCCAAAAGATAGTGAGATGAATATTGATGCTTTAATAAATGATATTCTTAAAAAAGAGAGACGTCTCTCTCTAATAAAAGAGGATATACAACGAATAAATCAAAAAATAGATAGTTTTTTATCTTGGGGGGACTTCTCTCTTGAACTTCTTAATAGTATCGAAAAAAAAGCAACTGTAATATTTCAATTTTGGGAGGTTTCACAGAAAAATTTTGCAAATGTTACAGAAAATATTGAATATTTTCTAACAATTGAGGAAAAAAAGGGGAAAATAAAATTTTTGACAGTTTCTAATAGTGAGATTCGTTTAGATGGAGCAAGTGAAATAGTATTTGATGAATCTATATCACAACTAAATAATAAACAGAAAGAGATTGAAATTGAACAAAAAGAGATTACTCAATTTTTACAAAACTCTATTGTTTATAGTAGCTCTATTTTAAACAGATATAAAAAGGCTCTTGATGTTTTAAATTTTAGGAAAGCATCAGGAGAGGCAATATTAGCACTTGATAATATGATATTTGCAATTCAGGGATGGATACCAAAATCTCAAATAAAAATAGTTTCAGAACTTTTTAAAGATGAACCTATTCAAATATCTGAAATAGAGATAGATGAAAAAGATAAAGTCCCTACCCTTATGAATAATAAGCCATATGGTGCAATAGGTCAGGACTTAGTTGAGATTTATGATACTCCAGGTTACTCTGATTGGGATCCAAGCTCTTGGATATTTTTCTCTTTTACAGTCTTTTTTGCAATGATTATGGCTGATGGTGGTTATGGTCTACTTCTTCTTATTTTAATGTTATATTTAAAATTTAAAATTAAAAAACCATCTGCTGGAATTAAACGATTTATAAATATGTCAATTATTCTAAGTGTTGCAACATTTGTTTATGGTGTTGTATCTGGTGGTTTTTTTGGTCTTGATTTGGCAACAGACTCTTTTGCATTCTTAAAACCAATAAAATCAGCACTCTCATCTGCTCAACTTTTTGATGGAATGAATATAAGTAATATGATGCATGTATCTGTTTTAGTTGGAATGATACATATAACACTTTCACTTATATTAAAAGTGTTTAGACAGATATTCTCTCAAAAAGATTATATCACACCACTCTCTAATATTGCTTGGATGGTTGCAATATGGAGTTTTTATGCTGGATATGCTCACCATATCAATTTAATGATGGTTTTTTATTCATCTTTAGGTGTTGTATTTTTTACAAGTGCAGGAACTTTTAGACCTGGAAAAATGATTTTTGGAGGTCTTTTAGGTGTTTATAATGGTGTTCAATTTTTTTCAGATATTTTAAGTTATATTCGTATTTTTGCACTAAGTCTATCTGGAGCTTTAATTGCTCAAACTTTTAACAATATGTCAATGCAAATTTGGGATGGTGTTCCTGGTGGATTTATTTTAGCACCAATTATTTTTGTTCTTGGTCATACTCTAAATATTATGTTATGTTTGATGGGTGGAGTAATTCATGGTCTTCGTCTTAACTTTTTAGAGTGGTATCGTTGGAATTTTGATGGTGGCGGAAGAGCTTTTAAAGCTTTTAAAAAATTTGTAAGCTAATTTATATTTATCAATTTTTTACTATTTTTTTGAAGGAGTATTTATGAATTTGGAATTAAGTTTTTTGAGTGCATTGGGTGGATTTGGACCTATTCTTGCATTAGGACTTGGTGCAATTGGAAGTGCAATTGGTTGTGGTCTTGCTGGTATGGCATCTCATGGTGCTATGACAAAAACAGATGAGGGTCATGGTGTATTTATTGCTCTTTCTGCAATGCCTGCATCTCAAACTATTTATGGATTTGTTTTAATGATTCTTATGAATGCAAAACTTGTTGCACTTACAAAAGCTGGAGAACCAACAGCTCATCTATTTGCAATTGGACTTGCTGCTGGATTAGCATTTATGATTAGTGCTATTTATCAAGGAAAAGCTGCAAGTACAGCTATTATGGCTGTTGCTAAAAAACCATCTGTTAAAGGTATGACATTTGCTGCACCAGGTATTGTTGAGAGTTTTGCTCTTTTCGCACTTGTAGGTGGTATTGTTGTAATGCAATAGTTCTAATATTAATCAGCTTTATAAATATAATACCAATCTCGCATAATTAACTAGCCATAAATTAATTAAAACTTATAGTATACAAAACAAAAAACTCTTAGACTATTATACATTGAACCTATATTTACTACTCCAATTGATAAATTTTCGCATTAATTATTTGATAAAAACAAAAATATGTATATAATTAAATAAATTTTATTTGAGGTAAAATGAGTTTTTTACTATTTTTAATCATTTTTTTTACAACAAAAGAGAATCTTATAGATGTATATTTTACTAAAGGAATGTTATTATATGAAAAAGGGGATTGTCAATCATCTATAATAGAGTTTGATAACTATATCTCTTCTGGAGGACAACTATCTAAAATAATACGACCATTAGCATTTTGTGAAGTAGAGATGAATCAGCTAGAGACTGCAATAGATCATCTTGAACAGATATTTGCATCTGATAATAATGATAATGATGTTGTTGAGCTTCTTTTTAGACTATATATATCAAAGCAAAATTTTCAAAAAGCTAAACCTTTGGTTCCAATTATTGTAAATTTAGCAGATAAAAAAAATGAACTATTTCTTTTAATTTCAGCACTATATTTTAACACAAAAGAGTATGAGTATGTTTTAAAATACCTCAAAGATTATAAAGTTGATTCTTCAAATTTTGAGATATATAAAAACTATCTATTAATTGATTCCATATCTAACTATAATTTGAAAAATTATAAAGAGGCAAAATCATCTTTTGTAATTTTAGATAAGATTCTACCTGAAAATGATATTGAAAAAAAAGATATAAAAAACCTTATATCTCAAATAGAGATTTATCAGAAAAATAGAAACAGAGTTGCTTGGATTAATTTACAATTTGAAACAGCTGCTGTTTTTGATTCAAATATAACATCTCAACCTCCAATTTCAGAACATTTTCAATCAGATTTACCAGGTATGGAGAATATTGAAAATAGTGATATAACAGCTATGGGATTTAGAAATGAGAGTTGGATCTCTTTTGATTTTTATCCTATCTATACACAAACACATCAGATTATTACAAATATATCAACATTTTCAGCTATTCATTATCCTGAGGATTTAGATGGTTTTTTTGATCCTCAAAAATATGATACATTGATTCCAAGTTTTATGTTGGGATATCTTTTTCAAAAAAAATTACCACATAATCAAGGATTTAAAATAGGAACATATTTTTGGAGTGATTTAGTTGTAACAGAGGTAATAGAGGATCCATATTTATTAAATTATAATTTCAATGGATTACTTTATCTATCATTTTCTCAATCAAAAAAGATGTTTACAGAGTTACATCTTTTTTTAAGAGATGAGATTTATAGAGTTGATTATATGGACTCTTCTATTGAAAATCAGGATAGAGTGTTTTTTAGACCAACTTTAAAACAGATTTTCTATGTTAATCAGATAGGATTATTAGAGATTGGGAGTTCTTATCTCTTAAGTTATGCTAAAGGGGATATGTATGATTATCAAGGATTAGATGTGAATCTCTCTCTTGAGATAAAATTTTTATCTTTTTTAAAACTGAAAGGGGGATTCTATTTTGAAAAAAAATGGTACTCAAACTATATAAGTATTGATGGAGATAGTATAAATCGTGATGATAGAGAGTTTCATCTTGAGTTTGATATAACCTCATTTTTTACAGATTCAATTGGAATATCAATTTTTTATCACTATTTTGATAATGACTCATCCATTTCTGAATATGACTACTCAAAACATCTTGCTGGAATAAAATTTATTTCAATATTCTAATATTAAAAATTTTTTTATAAAAAACTCCATTTCATTTTTTAATTAAATTTTTTTAAAAAAAATACGTCTAATAAAAGTATTTTTTTTGGGGAGGCATATGAATGGAGAGGTTGTATATGAGTTTTTTGAATCAGAGAAAATTATTCTTGAAAAATTTATAGGTGAAATATCTTTTGATATTTTAGTTAATTCAAGAAAACATCTTTATAATGATCATCGGTATCAATCAGAATATGCTCTTGTTGCTGATTTAAGAAAAGCAACACTAAAACTTTCTATAGCAGAACTACAAGAGTTTATTGATTTTTTAATTGCGAATGGAGAGTATGTTAATGGTAGAAAAACCTCAATTATAGCAGATACTCCTCAAAATGTAGCTCTTTCTGTTTTATTAAAACAGCATCAAGATAAGATTGGTTCTAAAATTGAGGTTTGTTGTACAACAGAGGGTGCTTTTAATTGGATTGGCTCAAACAGAAAAATCGATATCTAATTCTATTCTATCTTTTTAAATTTTAATAGTTAAAAAACAGTTTTATAAAGTTATAAAAATATTTTCAAAAAGTTGAAATTTTTTTGTTTTTGTATATAATCCATTTAGTGGAATTATTTATTATATTTTTTTTTAAGGAGATTTAAATGAAAAAATTACTAATTTTCTCTTTGTTGGCACTATCTCTTGCTGTTTTTAACTCTTGTGGAAGTGATAGTGATAATGATGAAGGTACTACAAAAACAGGAACAGAACTTTGTCTTGCAATATGTGATGCAAATGATTGTTTAACAGGAACAAGTCTTGATGATTGTAAAGCAGAGTGTACTGCAGATAAACTTGCAATTGAAATTGCTACTTGTGAAACTAATTGTGAAAAGACATTGGATCCTGAAACATGTAAAGCAGATTGTGAATCAGAGGCTAATTGTACAATTAAAAAAGTAACTGATTGTGTAGCTAAATCAGAGGCACTTGATAATTGTGTATTAGATTGTTATGAGTTGAGTAGTGAATGTTCTGAAGAGAATAATTGTGCCGCATCAATGGATTGTTCTAATGAGCAAAGTGCTTTTGAAGATTGTAAATCTAATGTTGTTTGTGATTAAAAATCAAAGACTAATCAGTAATCGTAAGAGGAGTTCTTCTAATATAAGAGAAAGGAATTCCTCCTATATTACCATTAACTCTCATATAAATTTCATAATTGTCTCCAATAATATCTGGTGATGTGAAAGAGCAAGTATTTGTTTTTGTGGCTGATGAATGATAATATTTTCTTATTAATTCTAACATCTCATTCTCATCTATTTCACTCTCTTCAAATGATGGGATAAATGATTCTTGAGTACAAGATATTGTTTGAATTGTTTGATTTGCTTTTTTTAATAGAACTGTTAGATTTGTATAATTATTAACAAAAAAATTATCAAATGTTAATGTTGTTAATTTTCCCTTTTTTATAACTTTAGAATCTAAATCATCCTCTTGATGTTGCTCATTTTTTTGAGATAATTGAATATTTTCAAAAAAAGTAGTTGAATTATCAGCATTATGGCTACTGTTATAAGAACCATAAGAGAAAATATCATTTTCATAAAACTGTTCATTTTCTGTATTATTTAAAATATCATTATCAAATGAATCATTTTCAAATTCATTTAAATTGTTTTCTCTAACTTTAGAACTATTTGCATATTTTTCTCTAAAAAACATTTTTTTAGGATAGTATGTATCGGTAAAGTTATAAATATTACCATCACTATTTTCAAGTTGAGCAAGAACTTTTACACCATAATTAAATCTTAAATTTTGATAGTAATTATAGCAAAATAGCTCAGCTTTTCTTGTTATCTGAATTTTTGTTGAGTATTGAAAATTTTTAAAAAAATCATAAGGGACAAATTTTGTTTGATAAATACATTGAGACGTTTTTTCATCTTTTCCAACAAGATTTATATTTGAATCAAAGGTAAATCCTGAATCAAAGACAAATCCTGAATTATCACAAGGAGCTTTATAAACAATTGCAGTATATAATCTTTTTAATTTTAAATCTAAATTTGGATTTATATTGTATTCAATGTTTTGTTTGGGAAGAGTTAGTTTTATATTTGTGTAAAAATCTTTATCATCATCATCACAATAAAATCCGCTACAAGAAAAACAATTTTCATCCATATGTTCAATTACCAATGGGGCTTTTTTTAAAGAAAAAACTCCAAGAGTTTTGTCATAAGCTGGTTTTAATGATACAGGAGTTGATGTTTCAGCTCCTGGAGTAAAATATTTATAATAATATAGATTATTTGTTGACATTGAAACACCAGTTAATGATATTTTTCCACTAAAAGATAATGGAGATGCAGAAGAACCTCCCCCAAAAATAGATGATACTAATGATGCAGCAAAGCCAATAGGACCTGCATATTTTAATAAAGGGGATTCAGGAGCACCAAAAAGATTTTTTATTAATTTTCCAATAAAACCCGAAGATGGAGTTGAAGAAGTGGTAATTTTACTTAAAATACTTTTAACTGTTGTTGTCATTGATTCTGTATTTTCAATTGTTTTAGTAATGATTCCAATAATATCAATATTTCCTGAACTTTGAATTTCTTGATTTAAGGATATATTTCCAGTAAAATTATATGAAGTAATATTTAATCCTTTAATAGATATCACAATACTAGCATCAATCTCACGATTTGTAAGAGCATTATAATTAACTTTGTAATCAGAGTAACTCCAACCATTAGGATTATAATTCATTAGAAGAACAACACTTTTTGTATCAAGATTATTTTTATAGTCATCAGAATAAAATAATCCATCTTTTTCTTTAAAGAAACTTGGTTTTAATGGTGAAATTGGTGAAATTGGTAATAATGTTACTTGAAGAGCTGAATATGTTGATGTTTCTCCACTTAAAACAAAAACTCTTAGTAGTCCTAAAAATCTATTGTATAAACTAAAAACAGCTTTAACATCAGTTACATTACTTATATAATTTGTGTTATATAATAGTACCCAACCTTTATTAGGATTATAGTCAAAAGGATCTGATATCAAATCAATATCATTATTATATTCAATTGTATATGGTGCTATGTGTCCAGCTTGAAATGGAAAAGGTAGCTCTCCACCAAGATATAATTCACTATTTGGATCTCTCCAATCAGGAACACATTGTTCTGTTTTTAATAATCCATTTTGAATATAACCATCATCACAATTACAGGCTTTTGATATAAGAACACCACGTTGTGATTGAACACATTCTCCATGTTCTCCACAGTAATAACAAGGATCAACAACACAATCCATTACTGCTGTTAATAGATTTTTATCATAATACCCATCATCACAATTACAACTTTTAGTTAATCTTCTTCCTACACGTGTTTCAACACATTTTTCATTCTCTCCACAAGGAGAACATGGATCAATAACACAATTTACTGGAGTTCCAAGGTCTGAGTCATAATATCCTTCTGAACATGTACCAGCTTGTAATTTAAAACTTATAAGACTGACAATAAATAAAAAAATAAAATTGGTTTTCACAAAACCTCCTAAAAAAAAATTAATAAAAAATACCTTCAGTCTTCATACTATAAAAAATAATGAATGTCAACAGGAAAAATAAATATTTATTTTAACAAAATAT
>JAFGXH010000069.1 GCA_016936735.1 bacterium | reverse complement strand
TTTACTATTTTTCCAAACATAAACCTCTATTCCCTTAAAAGCAGAGAGATTACTATAAAGTTTAATTGAATCCTCATTGTTAATTTTTACGCTTAATGGTTGTGATGGTTTTAGTGTAATTTTTTCAGCAAATAGATTTGTTCCTATAATTTGTAAAGATAATACAAAAATAGTTAAGATAATTTTTTTCATGTTATTCTCCCCTTCTGTGAATCAATATTAATTCTATATAAATTAATTTATCAAGTCAAGAAATAGTAGAAGTTATAATCTAAAAGATTATTTTATATGATTTCATCTTTTATTTTGGGGGTAGATTTTTCTTAAAATCGATTTATCTTGAATTCATACCAATTTTTTTTCACCTCTCCTCTAAGCTATTGATTATATTTTTTAAATCTGATAACCAACTTGGGTTAATATCACTCTCTTTTTGAGATTTTTCAAAACACTCTTTTAATAAAGGAAGAAACTCTTTTCCATCTAAATAATCAATTGCCTCAAAAATTAAACTTCCAAACTCTCCAGCAATTAACTCATTCCGAATAGTCTCTTTTATTTTTAAATCTCCCCTTTTAGCCAGCCCAGATATAGCCTCAAATTTTGTATCACTATCTGTATCATCAACTCTTTTCCATAAAGCAGCTCTAATTTTCTCATTATCTAAATCAATTTGAGAACCAATCCCAAAAGTTGCCCAATCTCGAATAACCTCATTTTTATCATTAGTCTCAAGCAGTTTATAAAAAAGCTCCTCTTCAGTTAGTCTATCTATTTTCATAATATAATCCTCTAAATATCTAACTCTTTTATCATTCTATAGTTGATAATCTCAATCCCTTTAACAATATTAATCTGTTTTTGGACTGTTTTAAATCCTAATTTTTCAAAAAATGGTTTAGCAGTAATACTAACATTTGAGTAGAGAGTTGAAACCATATTTTTAGTCGCCTCTAACTCAATCTCTCTATACAGTTTTTTAGCAACTCCCTGTTTTTGATGATTTTTATGAATATAGAGTAAATCAATATAGTTATTATCAAGAGAGATGAAGCCTGTGATATAGTTTTCATTATAGGCTACAATAAAATATTGTGACTCTATTCTATCAATCCATCTCTGTTTATTATCAACAAAGGAGCTCCAAACAGCAATCTGATTATCAGAATAATCTGATATACAAACAGTTTTTATTGTTTCAACAAAAAGAGTTTGAAGTTCATCTAAATCATTAATGTTAGCAACCCTTATTTTAATATCTTCACAACCCATTATAGACCTCAATAGATAAGATTTTTCTATTTAAACTCTTGGAATCTCATAATTATATTTTTTAATCTTTCTTGATGTATTAAACTATTTTTAAAATGTTTCTCTAGCTCATTTATTAAACTATTTATTCTAAGTTGTTTTTTTGTATAGTTTAATTTTGGAATAAATGCTAAATACCAATGTCCAATAAAACCAAATAACATAAAATAGTTTATAAACTCTTTAAAATCAACATCCAAAGGTAGCAAACCATTTATAGAACCACCTCTACCAGAAAGAAGATATATTTGATAACCATTTTTATTCTCACTTTCAAAATCGATTACAATATCATCATCATATCCAAAAATAGTTGCAACTCTTTTAATCCTTTTTAGTAAATTTCCATTTTTTATATCCTCTAATCTATTAAACTCTGAACAGTTTTCTATTGTATATAGTTTTCCCAAAAAGGGATCCTCTTTTTTAAAATAGCTAATTTGTAAATCAAAATCATTGTTATACTTAGCTATATCCAAATCTAATGGAAAAGGGGTTGCCTCATCTTTAAATCCATCAAACATCTCATTCAGTGAGCAAATTTTTGCTTCATCTATTTTATAAGTTTTTCCTTGAAGCAAAAAGGTAACCCCATTACATTTTAAATAAAAATCAACTATATCTAAGGAGATATTACTATATTTTTGAGTAAAACATTCAATTTGAATTTTATTTTTGGGTTTAAAATCAACAACTATTTTTTTTGTGTTAAACTCATAAGTATAAGTTGTTTTCCACTGTTTATATTGATTTTGTTTTAAAAATTCTTTCATATATACTCCAAAAATAAAAAAATAGGTAAAATTTAATCAATTTTTAGTAAATTATTTTCACCAAGTAAAAGCTCAAAACAATCATAAACAAAATATAATAATAAAGCAAATCTTTGTCTATAACTCTATTTTATCTATTTTTCTGTATAGTAACAGGCTTTTAATTTGTATTTTTAAAAATAATCTCCTATATAATCAATATCTAAATGATTTCTATCTTTTCCCAATTCCCATTTTATAGGATTATTTTGTATATATTTACGAATATTAAACAGTGATTTTTCATCACGAATAATATGATCATAAAAAGATTTTTGCCATATTATTTCCGGTAGGGAACAAAAATTTTTGTTCCCTCCAGTTTTTTCTTAAAATCGATTTATCTTGAATTCATACCTAAAAATTATTTTATTTTTTTAATAAAAATATAAATGAACAGTGTATTTTAATGCACTGCTAGAAAAAAAAATATCTTTAATATTTAAAAATAGAGTATCTTTTCTCTTTTTTCCATTTACATCTGCATATTTTCCACTTGCAATTGGGCATTTTTCTGGCTGTAATGATTTCAAATTAGATTTTTTTTGCTTTTATAAACATAACATCGTTTGATATAAATTGATTCTCTTTCACTAAACTATGCTCAATCTCTTCAACTAAAAACCCATTATTTTCAAGAAGAGTTTTAATCTGTTTCTCATCATAATATTGGTCCCACATTATATAATCGGTTTTCTCTTTTGTTACTTCATCAATTAATATATATCTTGCTCCTATTGCCTGACTATTTGGAAAATTTTTCACCTCCTCTAACATAATATATGGATTTTCTCTCCAAAAATCACCACCATTTGAGTAGTACCAATTTCGTTTATCTTTTTTTATATCAGCTAATCTTTTTCCAAAAACATCAAAAATAAATACTCCATCTTTTGGAAGTAAACTATATATCTTTTTTAGAATTTTTTCCTGTTCAGATGGTATTAATGCTCCGAAATCACAATAGATCATTAAAACAGAGTCATATATGCTATTGTTTAAACTCTCATTTAAATAGTCTCCATAAATATACTCTGTTTTTCCCTCAATATGGTTATTATCTATTGCATACTCAATTGAGCTTTTATTAAAATCTACTCCAGTCACTTTATATCCAAGTTTTGCTAACTCAATAGCATATAAACCTGGTCCAGAACCAAGATCAAGAATAGAGGCTTTATTTGGAACTCTTTTTATAATCCAATCAATTGTATTATTGATTGAGACAACTCCTCTACTTGCAGCATCATTATTAAAATCTAAATGAGCTTTTAAAAGATTTTTAGATATATAGCTATCTCTCCAAATTGATGAGATAGATTGTTGAAATAGTTTTAACTCTTGAATCATTTTATATCCCCTTTTATATCTTTATCTGTTATGAAATATACACTATCCAATTTAATAATAGGTTTTAGTAACTCATTAGATAAAAAACATTGATCTATTTTATCATTCTCTTGAGTAATTTTCCAAAAATCCTCTTCAGAATCTGCTTGAGAGATAAATATCCATGGATAATTTGATGTTGTTTGACAATAAAATAGATTATTTAAATAGAATAATCCATTATCATAATAAAGTTCATCACCATATGGTTACTCTACTCTTATCAAATAGTGTTTTAAATTATTCACCCTATATAAATAGTAAATATTTAACTTAATTCCCATAAATACTCCCTTAATTAATAGGTATATTTACTATTCTATTAAGATGATAATATAACAAAAAGCAATGCTATAATTGCTGGCAAAGATTGAACAATAAATATCTTTTTTGATGCTGTTATTGCACCAAATATACCAGCAACAATAACACAACAGAGAAAAAACAGGCGAATATTAAATATCCACTCGCTATTTGAAATAAAAAAAGACCAAATTAACCCAGCTGCTAAAAATCCATTATAAAGTCCCTGATTAGCAGCAAACACTTTAGTTGGTTTAAACAATTCATCAGGAATAGTTTTAAAAACTCTCTTTCCAAGAGATTCCCAAACAAACATCTCAATCCATAAAAACAATATATGCTCTATTGCAACAACAGCAGTTAATATATCTGCAATTAATCTCATTTTCAATACCTCTTTTCTCTATTTCATCTTTTGATAACAATTTTCATCACAGAATTATCTCTGAAACACTGAAGCAGCCATTTAGCAAAAGTGGCTGTTTTTATTTTTTGTAATGCAATCTTAACATCTCACTTTTACTTTCAACATGATAGTATTTTTTTTTCTGTACAAAACCATATTTTTTATAAAATCCTCTACCAATAGAATTTTTTTCAAAAACTTCCACCTCTAATTCAGAGTGTAATTCCTTAATAAAATTTACTAGTTGTGTTCCAACTCCTTTAGAGTGAAAATTTGGCAATACAAATAGACCACCAATCTCATTTCCAAGCATACTAATAAAACCGATTAAAGAGCCATTATCTTCATAAACCCAAGTTTCCGATTTTGGAATATATATCTCTCTCAAATCATTCTTTTCTTTTTCTACAAAATCAGGTTCAAGAAATGGATGAGCTAAACTTGATGCCTGATGCCAAATGTTAATTATCCCTTCAATATCATTTTCCTGTAGCTTTCTTATCATGTTTCCCCATTTTTATTTTTTATTTTTTCTTGCTTATACATAAAATCAAAATATATACATTACATATATTCTCTCAAATTAGCATGTTTTACACATTCCATATATTTTTTCAATATATGCAATTATAAATCTATAACTCACATAAAACCACCATAAAACTATAGCTAATCCGATTTTATAAATCAATAATTATCTATTTTTTGTCGGGAACAAAAATTTTTGTTCCTTACAGTTTTTTCTTAAAATCGATTTATCTTGAATTCATACCTATAGTAATTTGTTTTTTTTCTTTTTCTCCCCCTCGCCACGTAGTGGAGAGGGGGTAATTTACGAAGTAAATGGGGGAGAGGGAGATTGGAGAAGCAACAAAGCTAATATCTTTTCTCTTTTTTCCA
>JAFGXH010000068.1 GCA_016936735.1 bacterium | reverse complement strand
TCTGTCTTTCAAACTTTTGTTTTCTGTTTCAAGAGATATGTTTCTGTCTTTCAAACTTTTGTTTTCTGTTTCAAGAGATATGTTTCTATCTTTCAAACTTTTGTTTTCTGTTTCAAGAGATATATTTCTGTCTTTCAAACTTTTGTTTTCTGTTTCAAGAGATATGTTTCTATCTTTCAAACTTTTGTTTTCTGTTTCAAGAGATATGTTTCTATCTTTCAAACTTTTGTTTTCTGTTTCAAGAGATATGTTTTTATCTTTCAAACTTTTGTTTTCTGTTTCAAGAGATATATTTCTATCTTTCAAACTTTTAATTTCTGTCTCTTGAACTCTATTTTTCTCTTGTAAATCCTTAATTTTTGTTTCAAAAACTCTGTTTTTATCAACTATTTTTTGCTGATTTTCATAGATTTTTCTACTATTCTCAATAATTTTTTTATTCTCTTCATATAAAGAGTTTATTTTTTGTAGATTTTTATTATTTTTGTCTATTAAAATATTTATCTCAAAACTTTTCTTTCCATTCTCTTCAATTAAAAGATTTATTTGATTCTCTTTTGTTATATTATCCTGTTCTAATAGCTCAATTGAGGAGTTTTTATTATCTATATCATCTATTAAACTCTGAATTTTAGATTTTTTAGACTCCAACTCATCATTTAAACTCTCAAATTGAGATTTTTTATTTTTTATTTTGCTATTAAGATTCTCAATCTCTAACTCTTTTGATTTTACTAATTCACTTAAACTATTAATTTGACTATTTTTTGCTTTAATTTTTTCATTAATAGTTTTTATTTCAAACTCATTCTCCCCATTTTTTTTGATAAAAAACTCAATATTCTCTTTTTGTAGTTTTTTATCTTTTTCTAACTCATCAACTCTATTATCTCTATTCTTTATCTCTTTTTCTAAGTGACTAATATTAGAGTCTCTTTCATCAATTTCACTTTTTAATTCAACAATCTCAAATTTAGCTCTATTTGATTCATTAATTAATAAAGAGATTTTTTCCTCTTTTTTCTCTAATTTATCTTTTAAATCGGAAACTATCTCCTCACTTTTTTTTGAATTAGAAACTGCTAATTGATAATTTTTATTTAAAATCTCATATTCAGATATTTTTATCTCAAGACTATTTTGAACAGTTTTTATCTCTAACTGTTTTGAATTAAAATCTTTTTGTAGATTTTCAAACTCTACAGTTTTTTCTTGAATAGTTTTATTTAGTTCCTGAAGTTTTGACTCTTTTAAAACACTATCCTCTGTTAAAAATAGTATTTTTTCAGATAATTCTGAATTTTTTTGTGTTAATTTTTGATTTACATCACTTTTTTCAGATATTTCACTCTCCTGTTGCTGAAGAGTTTGTTCCATCTCCTCTAAAGTTCGATAAACCTCATCTCTCTCCATCATAAGATTCTCTATATCGAATTTCAGATGGCTATTTTCTGAAACATAAAGATTATTCTGTTTTATTAAAGATTTATTCTCCTCTTCAAGAGTCTTTATCTCATCATCTAATCCACCATCTTTTAAAAAAAGAGGAATTATTCTATATTTTTCTATTCTATCAAAAAATGAGTAGCCAAAATCTATCTCATTTTGAGTCTCAATTTTATATATATCTATTAATTTTTGTAATAAAGATATTTTATTTATAGAATCTTTTATAATAATAATAATATTTTTTGTTTGGATACTATTTTTAAAAATATATTTAGTCTCTAAATTATATTTTTTAAGTTGATTGAAGTCATTTTTTAAAACACTTTGCTTATTTTTAAAAAAAGGGATAATTTTATCAATATTCTGTAGCTCAATTTTTATTTTATTATAATTAGTAAGTAGATCTTTATGTTTTTGATAAGAGACATATATTCTTGATAAAATAGACTCTATTTCATGTAGAGGCATTTTTAATTTATAATCTATTTTAGGAAGATCTTTATTTGAGGCTATTGTTAAAAAATTTTTTATAGGATTACTATCTTTTTGTAAAAGAATCTCATGAATTGAGTTATCAATTGAGTATACAAACTCTGAATTCACCTCCATTGAATCTGTATATCTAAAAACTCTCTGCAAATAGTTCTCAATATTTAAAGAGTTTTCAGAAAAAATAGAGACAAAACCATCCTCATCAAGAATAGAGGTTAAATCAAAATTATCAGGAATTAGTTCAAGAATTACTGTTTTATATCTTTTATAGGATGGAAAAAAATCCTCTATTGAACAGTATTCAACTGTTTCACTTAAGGCAACCAAATTATCTTTTAAAATCTGGTTTTCCTCTTTATAAATATATAAAATAGGTTGTTTTACAACTTTTTTTAAAAGTAAAATCTGTGAAATTTTTATAAACTCTTTCATTAATTCCTAATAGTAGATTTTAGTAACTATTTTTAACTATTCAGCAGAATTTAAATTTTAGATAAAAAACTATTTTTTTCTTTTCCCATCTTTTTCTTCTTTTTAGTAAATAAAATTAGAATTTTACTTACTTTTTAAGTCCCTCTCCAAGTATTGGGGAGGGATTTAGGGTGGG
>JAFGXH010000067.1 GCA_016936735.1 bacterium | reverse complement strand
TATAAATCTATCCAAAGATATATAAATATAACCTATTTTTTAATAATTTCAATTATAAATATATAAATAAAGTGGAATAATATATTTAACTATTGTTTAAATAAATATATATTAGTCTACTATTTTATAATGAACTCTTTTTTTTGAATCAACAATATAGCTTCTTTCAAGAGATGGATATATCTCATTAAGCATATCTAAATAGTGTCTTCTTTTAACTGATATTGGTGATTTTTTATACTCTTCTAAAAGTAAATTAAATGTTTTACATTCACCTTCAGCTTTTGATATCCTCTCTTTTGAGTATATTTGTGCCTCAGAATCCAACTCCATAGCTCTTATTCTTGCTTGAGATAAAACTTTTGTTTTATATCCAAAAGCCTCTTTTATTGTTTTCTCTTTATCAATACCAGCATTAATAACATCATTAAAATAGTGTAATATAATTGATGGAGGAGATATATTTTTTATCTCAATAGAGTTTATCTCTACACCCAATTTTGATTCATTAATCTTTTTTTGTATATTATTTCTAAGTGTAAAATTCATTTCAGATCTATTTGTTACCAATACCTCTTGAATTGGTTCTACAGATAGATAACTTAATATCTCATTTTGAGATATTGCCTGAATAACAGAGTCTACATTTATAAAATTTATAAGATAGTTTTTAGGATCTGCAACAACATACTTTAAAATCATTGTAAGATTTATTGTATTATTATCTCCTGTAATTGCATAATTTCTTAAATCTGTTTTTTTCATAAACATATCTGCCTCAGAGTTTATCTCTGGAAGCTCTGAAAAATGATCTATCACAAGAGTTTGAACCTTTTTTATCTCAATTTTATCAACTTTATCTATTGGAAAAGGGAGTGAATAGGATATTCCAGGTTTAACATTTGATGATATAATTTTTCCAAATCTTCTGACAATAGCTATCTCATTCTGTTTTACTGTATATATTCCTGTTGTAATATATATAATAATTGAAAGAATTAGTAAAACTTTTGTGTAGTTTTTAAACTGTTTTAATGTAGTTTTAATTATGGAACCAATCTCATTCATTATAAATCCAAAATATAAAACATAAGAAGTCTACAAAATTTTAAAACTATTGTAAAGGTAATTGATATGAAATTCAATTATCTCTATATTATCAGCCTAATATATAGTATGAAATAGCTTTTTTTAAAAGAAAAAATATAAAAAAAATAGAACTTTTTTATTTTTTTTTTCTCTATATACTTTTTTGAGAATTTGTTTTATATTAGTAACAGATGAGTGAATGAATATATTTTTGGAGGATAGAATGGCAAAGAAAGATGTATCAAACAATAGTGTTGACAACAAACAAAAAGCGTTACAAGCAGCAATTGATATGATTGAAAAAGAGTATGGAAAAGGCTCTATTATGCAGCTTGGAAAAGAGGGGGTAACAGAGGAGATTTCATTTATACCATCAGGAATTATGCAACTAGATTTTGCACTTGGTATTGGTGGTTATCCAAGAGGTAGAATAATTGAGATTTATGGTCCTGAGGCATCTGGAAAAACAACTTTAGCACTTCATGCAATTGCATCTGCTCAAAAAACAGGTGGAACTGTTGCTTTTGTTGATGCTGAACATGCTTTAGATTTAAAATATGCAAAAGCATTAGGTGTTGATACAACCACTCTTCTTGTTTCACAACCTGATAATGGTGAACAGGCACTTGATATTGTTGAGACACTTATTCGTTCTAATGCTTTAGATATGATTATTATTGACTCAGTTGCTGCATTAACACCTCAGGCAGAGATTGAGGGAGATATTGGTGATGCTAATGTTGGTCTTCAGGCAAGACTTATGAGTAAAGCTCTTCGTAAAATAACAGGAAGTGTTAATAAATCAAAATCTATTGTTGTATTTATTAATCAGCTTCGTGCAAATATTGGTGCAATGGGTTATGGACCATCAGAAACAACAACTGGTGGAAAAGCATTAAAATATTTTGCATCACAAAGAATTGAGGTTAAAAGAATTGGAGCTGTAAAAAGTGGAAGTGATATTATTGGTCATACAATAAAAGTTAAAATAGCAAAAAATAAAGTTGCATCTCCATTTAAAGAGTTTAATACAGATATCATTTATGGAAAAGGTGTAGATCATTTTTCAGAGCTTATTGATCTTGGTGTTGCTTATGGTTTTGTAAAAAAATCTGGAGCTTGGTTCTCATATAATGATGAAAAATTGGGTCAAGGTAAAGAGAATAGCCGTAAATTTCTCTCTGAAAATATTGCAGTTTCTGAAGAGATTGAAAAAGCTGTTCTTGAAAAAATGGGAATTGAGGGAGTTGTCTTAAGTGATAATGACCCTGAGGATGATGAACCTCTAGAGGATTAATTCATCCACTCATCTTTGCTTTAAGGGGTAGAGTTCTCTACCCCTTTTTTATTTTTTCAACTAAAAATCTTCAATACAAAATAATTTTTTAGTTGAAATAGTGGTTAAAATATTGTAACTCTTTTTTTTTACTCAATTATTGCTTATAGTTTACTAAATAGTTACTTTTAATTTATATACTCCATTGCTATGCTGTTATATTGTTTCACATATTCTATCTTTTTTATATTTAGTGAGGAGTTATGGCAACATCAGATCATATGAAAAGACTTATGGGAGCATCATCTTGGATTAGAAGGATGTTTGAAGAGGGTATTGAGTTAAAAAAACAGGTTGGAGAGAAAAATGTTTTTGATTTTTCACTTGGTAATCCAATAACTGAGCCTCCAGAGGCTTTTTTTAAAGCTTTTAAAGAGCTTGCTGATAATCCAAAAAAGGGGTTGCATCGATATATGCCAAATCTTGGTTTTACCTCAACTAGAGAGAAGATTGCCCAATACTACTCTAAAGAGTTTAATCATAATATAACATTGAATGATGTTATTTTAACCAATGGAGCAGCAGGTGCAATTAATGTATTTTTAAAATCTATTCTTGATCCTGCAAATGAGGTTATTGTTTTCACACCATTTTTTGCAGAGTATCGATTCTATATAGATAATCACCAAGGAAGAATGGTTGTTTTACCATGTGATGAGGATTTTATTCCAGATCTTAAAAGGCTTGAAAAATCTATAAATTATGAGACTGTTGCTATAATTTTAAATACACCAAATAATCCAACAGGAAAAATATATCCATCTGAATTTTATAAAAAAATGGTTGAGATTGTTAGAAAGAGAAGTAAGGAGTTGAATAGAGTTATCTATATTATCTCTGATGAACCATATAGAAAGATTGTTTATGACAATAAAAAAAATCCAACACTTTTTGATTATTATGAGTATTCTGTTTTTGTAACATCTCATTCAAAAGATTTAGCTCTTGCTGGAGAGAGAATTGGTTATCTTATACTTCATCCAGAGCTACCAAGTAAAAATGAGCTTCTTAATGCAATGGCATTCTCAAATAGAATTTTAGGGTATGTAAATGCCCCAGCAACAATGCAATATCTTATTGAGTCTCTTTTAGGTGAATCTGTTGATATATCTTCATATCAATATAAACGAGATTTACTTTATAATGCTCTTATTGATGCTGGATATGATGTAAAAAAACCTGAAGGGGCATTCTATCTTTTTGTTAAATCACCAATTCCAGATGATATTAAATTTATTCAACATCTAAAAACATATAATATACTAACTGTTCCTGGAGTTGGATTTGGTTTAGATGGTTATTTTAGAATATCATATGCTGTTGAGGATTGGGTTGTTGAGAAAAGTTTACCATTTTTTAAACAGGCAATAGAGAATCTACCTTTATAAAAAAGATTTTCTATTATTTTTTTATATAATGTTTTATAATTAAATCCAGAATTTAAAACTATTCGGTTTTAAATTCTTATTAATTTTTTATTGAAATAGATTATAGTTGGGTTTTTAAAATTTTTTAGGAGAAAACTATGGGAATTAATTGGGATAGTCTTACATTTTCCTTAACTCCAACAGATACTATGTTTATATCAACAAGTGATATTGATGGTAATTGGAGTGTTGGAGAGTATCTTCCTTATGGAGATATAAAAATCTCTCCTGCTGCAGGGGTGTTAAATTATGGTCAAGGCCTTTTTGAAGGACTTAAAGCCTATAGAACTAAAGAGGGGAAAATAACCCTTTTTAGACCTATTGAGAATGCAAAAAGGATGGCTGCTGGAGCAAGAAGATTATGTATGCCTGAATTTCCAGAGGAGAAATTCCTTGAAGTTATGATAGAGATAATAAAAAGAAATATAGATTATCTACCCCCATATAAAAAAGGAAGTCTATACCTAAGACCATGTTTATGGGGAACAGGAGCAAGATTAGGTGTTGCTCCTGCACCAGAGTATACTTTTATTGTGTATGCATCACCTGTTGGACCATACTTTAAAGAGGGGTTTAAACCAATTAAACTAAAAATAACAACAGATTTTCATAGAGCTGCACCAAGAGGAACTGGTAATGTTAAAGCTATTGGAAACTATGCTGGTGGAATGTTACCTGCTAAAAAAGCAAAATCTGATGGATTTAGTGAGGTTATATATCTTGATGCAAAAAAAGATCTCTATATTGAAGAGGTAGGTGCTGCTAATTTTTTCTGTATTAAAGGAGATACTCTTATAACTCCTCCAACAGATTCTGTTCTTCCTGGAATAACTAGAAAATCTGTTATGCAGATAGCAAAAGATGTTTTCGGTATGGAGGTTATTGAGAGAGCTGTTCATATTGATGATGCTTTAACTGCAGATGAGGTTTTTGCAACAGGAACAGCAGCCGTTATATCTTCAATAGGATTAATAGAGTATCAAGAGAAAGAGTATATATACAATAATTTTACAGTTGGTCCTAAAACAGAGCAACTATACAATTATATTACAGGAATTCAATTAAAAGAGATTGAAGATAAATATGGATGGATTGTTGATGTTGATATCTAAATAAATTTTCGCCAAACAAATCTATTAATATAATCAGTATAACTTAAAATAACTCTTACAACTTTTTTAGAGACATTATCAATTTGATAATCAATAATAGTTCTCATTGTTGATTTTTCATTCTGTTTTGTAACAATATCAATTGCTTGTAAAACCCTATCAGAATCAAGCCCAGACATAATAACTGCTCCCTCATCCATTCCTTCAGGTCTTTCATGTGCCTCTCTAATTGTTATTGCAGGGAATTTTAATATAGATGACTCCTCTGTTATAGTTCCACTATCAGATATAACACAAAATGAGTTTTTTTGAAGTTTAATATAGTCAAAAAATCCAAGAGGTTTCATAAAGGTAATATTACTATTTAAATTCTCTATCTCTCTGTTTTCTAACTTTTTTCTTGTTCTTGGATGTGTTGATACAATAATTGGCATATTATAAATTTCAGCAATCCTCTCTAATGTATTTATGAAATTGTTTAAATTTCTTTCGGAATCTACATTCTCTTCTCTATGTGCACTTACAACAAAATAGGATTTTTTTTCTAAATTTAATCTATCTAAAACATTGGATTTATCAATTTTTTCACTATAATAGTTAAAAATCTCCAACATTGATGAGCCTGTTTTTATAATTGTTTCAGGTTTTATCCCCTCTCTTAAAAGATACTCTCTTGCATGCTCTGTTAAAGGCATATTTATATCACTTAAATGATCCACAATTTTTCTATTAATCTCCTCTGGAACCCTTTGATCAAAGCATCTATTTCCGGCCTCCATATGAAAAATAGGGATTTTCCTTTTTTTTGCAGAGATAACAGATAAAGCTGTATTTGTATCTCCATAAATTAACACCGCATCTGGATTCTCTTTTGCAAAAATCTCATCAGATTTCATTATAATATCTGATATTGCAGCAATTGCACTATCTTTAGATACATTAAGAAAATAGTCTGGCTTTTTTATCTCTAAATCATTAAAAAATATCTCATTTAACTCATAATCATAGTTTTGTCCTGAATGAACAAGAGTATGTTCTGTATGTAATTCTAACTCAGCAATCACTCTTGATAGCTTTATTATCTCAGGTCGAGTTCCAACAATTGTCATCACTTTTAATTTTTTCATTTTATATCACCCTGAATCTCTTTTAAGTTAACCAACATCTCAACCATCTCTTTTAAATCTAATCTTCTTGTGTTATGAGAGTTGTAATCATCAGCCTCACTTAAAAGTTTTTCCCCCTCTGTGAAATATTTTGTATAGTTTAAGTCTCTATTATCTGCAGGAACTCTATAGTAATCTCCTAAATCAACAGCCTTTAGCATCTCCTCTTTTGTTACAAGTGTCTCATATTTTTTTTCACCATGTCTTGTTCCAATAATTTTTATATTCTCCTCTTTTTTTAAAACAGCAAAAACCGCTTTCGCAAGAGTCTCTATTGTTGCAGCAGGAGATTTTTGAACAAAAATATCTCCCTGTTTTCCATTTTCAAAAGCAAAAAGAACTAAATTAACAGCCTCATCTAAAGACATCATAAAACGTGTCATATTTGGGTCTGTTATTGTTACTGGTTTATTATCTTTAATCTGTTCTATAAAAAGTGGAATAACAGAGCCTCTTGATGCCATAACATTTCCATATCTTGTACAACATATAACAGTGCCACCCTCTGAAATTGTTCTACTTTTTGCAACAGCACACTTCTCCATTAATCCTTTACTCATTCCCATTGCATTTATTGGATAAACAGCCTTATCAGTGCTTAAAACTATAACTTTTTTAACACCATTTGCAATTGCTGCCTTCATTGTATTCTCTGTTCCCAATATATTTGTTTTTACAGCCTCAATTGGAAAGAATTCACAACTAGGAACCTGTTTTAATGCAGCTGCACTGAAAACAAAATCTACTCCAACCATTGCAGAGTTTATACTATCATAATCTCGAACATCACCAATATAGAATTTCAATTTATCATTTTTATATTTAATTCGCATATCCTCCTGTTTTTTCTCATCTCGGCTAAATATGCGAATCTCTTTTATCTCTGACTCTAAAAATCTGTCTAAAACAGCATTACCAAAAGAGCCTGTTCCACCAGTAATAAGCAGTATTTTATTTTTAAACAAGATAATCTCCTAAATAAAAGCAAATAAAATATTTTTAACATAGTTGAAAATATAAATCCATAAATGAGTTATATTTTTAATTTTTTAATAGATTTTATCTCTTGATAATATTTATCAAATTTCTCATCCCAATCTGGGTATTTTATACTATAACTCTCTATTTTTTTTAAATATCTCTCTTTTATTTCATTATCAGAGTAAAAATCTAAAATTTTATTCAATCCATCAAGAGGATTAAATGGGTCAAAATAGATTGCAAACTCTCCACAAACCCCTTTTGCAAAATCTAAATCAGATGTAAAAATAGGTTTTTTAAAAAATAGAGCCTCTGCATAGTTTGCACTAAATGATTCTAAAAGAGTTGGTAAAAAAACAGCATCGATTTTATTATAAAGAGTTTTAATCTCTCTATGTTTAACTTTTCCTATAAATAAAAAGAGTTTCTCTAGCCTCTCTTGATAGACTTTTTTTATAAAATTTTGTGCTAAACTATTGCTATTTTCATCTATTGATATAATAAAAACAATATTCTCCACTTTTTCTCTATTTTTTAAAATTTTTGCAATATCAAAAAGATACTCAAAATTTTTATGTGGTGCAGGTTCAGCTAAAAGAAGTAGTTTTATTTTATCTTGTACTTTTAAAAAATCTTTTTCATGTTTCTCAGAAAAATACTCATCATTTGTAAAAGTATTTATTCCATTTGGTGTTATAAATATCCTATTTTCATCTATTTTTGCAATATCAATCATCCGTTTTTTCATAATATCTGTTTGAACAGAGATTTTATCTGCCTGCTTTAAAACCAATTTTGTGTATTGATATTTTAATTTTAGTGAAATTCTACTCTTTAATGAAAAATTTCTCCATGCTTTTGATTCAGGATAAACCATAAATGCATCATGCCAACCATTTATTTTTGTGTATGGAGATATTAGTGGACCAGGTCCAACAATAGTGAATATAACATCAATATTAAACTTTTTAGCATAGTAATTTATAGTTATTTGATCATAAATTAATCTTAAAATATAACTTTTGGGCACATTTAAAGCGATTATCTTATGATTACTATTCTGCTCTAAATTTACAATTGGAGACTCTTTTCTAGCTAATGCAAACCAATTATCATCACTATTTTTTAAAGATGCTCTCCAAAAATTAACTGCATTTTGTAATCCACCACCTTTATCAACAGGAAGATAATTCACTAATATGTTCACATCCACCTCTCATACCACATCTCAAACATTAAAATAAACCATAATCTTTCTATATTTTCATTTGAGCCATTCAAATATCTATCTCTTAATTTAATAATCTCTTTAGTATTAAAAATAGATTCCTTATTTAATCTGTTTTCAGATAAATAATTAAGAAAATACTCTTTTAACTCTTTTTTAAACCAATCAAAAATAGGTACAGAAAATCCCATTTTTTTTCTATCCATTAACTCTTTTGGTAAATATTTATGTGTAATAGTTTTCAATAAATATTTATTTATTCTGTTTTTATATTTTAAATCTCCTGATAATCCTGCAACATACTCAATAATTCGATAATCTAAAAGGGGCTCTCTTCCCTCTAAACTAACACTCATTGTTGCTCTATCAACTTTTGTTAAAATATCATCAATCATATATGTTTTATAATCAAGTGCTAATATTTGATTTAAATACTCTGAGTTAATAAAATTTGTATCAAACTCTATTTTAATTGAAGATAACTTGTTTATAAATAGATTAGATATCTCTTTATTTGAAAAATGCTGATTTGTTAATTTTAAACAATCAATTATAGATTTAGAATCCATAATATTATTAATTTTATCATATCTAAATTTTAGGTTTTTTATATTTTTTAGATATGGAATTTTATTAGGATTAATAAAATTCATAGAGTTTTTTAGTAAATTTTTTATTAAATTTGGGGTATATTCTAATATTTTATATGCTTTTAGAATATTTCCATGTTTTGGATACCCAGCAAAAATCTCATCACCACCATCAGCAGAGAGGGATACTGTAACATGTTTTCTTGCTAATTGACTAACTAGTGTTGTTGGTATAGCTGAGCTATCACCAAAAGGTTCATCATAAATCTCTGGTAGTTTAGGAATAATATCAAGAGCATCTTTTTGAGTACAGTAGTACTCTGTGTGTTCTGTTCCAAGATATTGAGCAACTTTTTTAGCAAAAGGGGCCTCATCATATCCCTTTTCATGAAAACCTATTGTAAAAGTTTTTATTTTATCTTTTCTTTGATGTTGAAGAATTGCTGTTACAATTGAGCTATCATAACCTCCACTTAAAAACACTCCAACAGGAACATCACTTACCATTCTATAATTAAATGATGATTTTAAAAGCTCCTCAATATTTTCTAAAGCCTCCTCCTCTTTTATATTTTTTTGAGGTTTATTATAAAAATCTATCACATCCCAATATTTACTCTCTTTTATCTCACTATTTCTTAAATTAATCTCTAAATAGTGGCCAGCCTTTAGTTTATATGTATTTTTAAATATTGTATGTGGTTGTAAAATATACCCATACTGCAAATACAGACCCAATGAGTCTAAATCAATCTCTTTTTCAAAATTTGGATGTTGTTGAAAACTTTTAAGCTCACTTGCAAATAGAAAAACCCCTCTTTTCCAATACCAATAGAGTGGTTTAACACCTGCTCTATCTCTATATATATAGATTTTCTCCTCTTTTTCATCATAAATTGCAAAAACAAACATCCCATTAAATTTATGAACTGCCTCTAAACCCCATCTTTCAAAAGCATGAAGAATCACCTCTGTATCACTATTTGATATAAATTTATCACCATTTTTTTCTAAATCTCCCTTTATCTCCTGAAAATTATATATCTCTCCATTATAGGTTATTATTAGATTATTATATCTCATTGGTTGATGTCCTAATGGAGATAGATCTAAAATAGATAATCTTCTATGACCAAAACCAATTTGACAACTACCCAACTGTTTAAAATAGTATCCACTATCATCAGGACCTCTATGATGTAGAATATCTGTCATTTTCTCTAATATCTCTGTTGTTGAACTATTTTTAAAATCGATTAATCCAGATATTCCACACATTATTACCTCTTTAAAAACTGATCTTTTGTTGTACACAGAATTTTAATTTAAATTATAATACTCCAAACTTTTCTAAAACCTGTTTTGCATGTGTTTTATTTTCAATTTTTTCAAAAAAATTAACCATAAATTGATAACTATTAGTTCCTATTTTTTTTCGTAGTTCTGAATCATTTATTAACCTTTCAATTGCATTTAAAAGCTCTTTACTGTTTTTAGGCTTAACTTTCAAACAGTTCTCTTCATGAATCATTGTATATTTAGTTCCAGAAATATCTGTTGTTACTATTGGAATTGAAAAACTCATAGCCTCATATAAAACTCTTGGAAATCCTTCATGATAACTTGGAAAAATATATATATCTGTTTTTTTAAACATCTCTGAAATAGCATCTATTCCAACTATTTTTCCAATGATTTTTATTCTATTTTCATAACCATTTATCTCTGACTCTATTTTTTGAATTGTTACACTATCACCACCACCAGCAATATTAAAATTGATATCATAACCATTATCAATAAGTTTTTTTATTGATTCAATTGATTCAAAAATCCCCTTATCTCTCTCTGCTCTGGAAAAAAATAGTATATTTATTGAAGATGTGATATTAAAATTCTCTTTTTTAAAAAGAGAATCTTTTTTTACATTCATCATTGGAATAACCTCTTCAACATTCCTATTATATTCTTGAGCAAAAATAGAGTTGGCTTTTCCTGTTGCTATTATAAATTTTGCATTTTTTAAAACAGTTTTTGAAAAATGGTTCATTATTGGGTTTTTATATCTTATCTCACCCCTTAAATATACTCCATAACTTTTTTTTCTCAATAATAATCCAATTGAAAGAAGTAATGGTATATTCCCTGGGAAAAATAGGTAATTAAAATCTGAAAAATCAATAAAAAGAGATTTAAATGCTATTTTGGAGTACTGAATAAGCTTATTTAATTTATTTATCTGATATTTTCCAAGAGATATAAATTTAGAATTCTCAAAAGACCACTCTTTTGATTGTTGATTCTGAATCTCTAATGAGATTATTTGAGAATTAATCTCATTTTGAATAATCTCTATATAAAAGCTGTTTGATATTAAAATATCTGATACAAAAATAGTATTATCTTTTACTACAACACCATCATTTGGAATAATAGTTAATTTTTTTTTAATTGGATTAGTCATAATGCCTACCTAAAATAAAATTTTTATCTTTTACATTTTTGGGTTTATCACTCTCTTTATACATTATTATCTCTATTACAATAAGCATATATAAAAATGGTTTATAAACAATTGTAACAACAGCCATCTCTGTTATCATTATCATAAGTATAAAAAATATATATTTATATCCGATTTTAAATTTAATTTTTGATATTTTTCTTAAAATACGAATATATCTAAAGTAGAAAATAAATAGTGCAATAATTCCACCATTAAATAGCAACTCAATATAGTTATTATGAGAGTAGTATCCAGCATGAAATATTTTAAAAGCAGATATGCCATATCCTAAAATAGGTCTATCTTGTATTTTTTCTAATCCTGAATTAATAAAAGATAATCTTTCATTTGAACTTTTATCTAGTTTACCTCTTCTGTTTCCTGATATATTTTCACTAAAATCATTAAATCTTTTTTCTGCATTAGTAAAAACTTTTTCGATTTTTAATAAATCAAATACTCCAGTGAAATTTAAAAAAACAAACAAAGAGGCTATAACTGTAATTGATATAAAAATCTTTTTATTAAATGTGATATTTTCAATAAAATATATAACCCATATAAATGGAATTAATAAAAACCCTTTTCTTGATGCTGTTGCTAAAACTAATACTGTTCCAATAATCATTATTATAAATAAAACTATTAAACTTTTTATGTTTTGATATTTTTTGAAATAAACTATTGAATAAAACATTGAGAAAAGAAAAGATATGGATGCAGTATTGGGATTTAAAAATGTTCCAATAAATCTTCCACCTAAATATATCTCTTCTGTGAAAAAAGGGGTATAATTTGTTAAATATACTAAAAAATTTACAAACAATATAGATATAAATGCCCAAATTAAATTATTTAATGTATCATGCCAGATTGTTAAATTATATATGATAATAAGCATTGGAGGAATTAAAATATAAGGCATAACATCATTTAACTCTATTTTAGAATAGTCTACATGCCAAAATATACTTAGTATAAAATATGAAGATAATAGCAAATATAACAGATTGTTTTTATCAATAAATGGCTCTTTTTTTAGTATAATTATATTCAATGCAAATATTATAATCATTCCAGATGTTAAAATATTTGAATATTTAATATAACTTGGAGATTCAAGTAGAAGTTGTGAAAATATAACAAAAAAAAGATAATATTTTGTTAATTTTTCTAAAAATAGTTTTAATTTTATATTTTCATTCATAAAATTATTTGAAGTTTTTAATCAGCTGTTCTAAAATCATTTTAGGTGGATCTACTTTTTCATCAATCCATTCGAAATCTTTTGTCCAAACTCCATCACATTTAAAATAGGCCTCATTTGTAAAACCATAACTCATCTCAACAACCATTGGTTTATTATTTTTATCAAAAACAAAATCATAAGTCATACATTGAAAATTTAATTTTTCTGAGATTAAAAATGATGTTTTAATACACTCAATATTAATCTCTTTTTTATCATAAATAATTAATCCACTTCCTGATGCTCTAAAATCGTTCTCTCGACACACTCTTTTTATAGCAAATGCCTTATCTCCAATTACAATAACTCTTATATCAAATCTATTATTTGGAATAAAATCCTGAAAATAGACATACCCCCTCTCTTTCCCAAACATTTTATTAGAGGTATATATTGATTTTAATATTTTAGGTGCTCTAAAAAGTTTATCAACTATATTTTTGAAAGATTTAATCCTCTTTATTTTTGTTTTTATATCAGATGTATAGCTTGGAAAGTTATTGAATCCTTTTCCAAATGCAATATTAATAAACTCAATTGCTTGATATTTTGTTTTTGCTAATTTTACATTATGAGAACCTGCACCTCCTCTTAGTTTAAAAACTTTTGGAAATGTTGTTTTGTCACACCAATTTAAAGCCTCCTCTTTTGTATAAAACACATAACTTGAAACTAAAGGTGCATCTATTGATTCAAGAAGATATTTTTGTCCAACTTTATCATCAAAATGCCAGCTTGTTTTGCTATCAGGAAATACAGTTATATTCATGTTTTCCAAAGATAAAATTAGTTGTCTTGCAAATAGCAAATCTTTAGAATCTGAATGATTCCAATGCCATAAAAAAATATCAAAGTTTTTTAATTTATTTACTATATTGCTTTGATATGGATCAACTATTTCATAATCTATACTATTTTTTTTACAATAATCAATCCAACCAGAACTAAAACTATCAACTCTATGATGAATGGCAACTTTAATCATTTTGACTCTCCTTTAAGACATCTTTTAATAATTCATGATGAGATTCACATCGAATAAGATTAAGAAGTAAAAGTTTTTGCATTTTTAAAGAGAAATATTTTATCAAATTGAGCTTATTAACAACTCTTCTTAAAAAATTTTGAGGGATTAAAGAGTACTGAAGATACTCTTTCTTTTTTGATTCTATAAATAAATTCCATTCTTTCAATAAAAGATTTTCATCAAATATAACTTTATTAATATTATAAATGGAGTTTAAAAACAGATTTTTATCCTCATTTTTCAGAAGTTTAATTGTTGGAGAGTCTATATTTTGTGAATATGGTAAAAGTTCAAAATCTATTTTTTTACTATTTAATGAAAATTTTAAATTTAGTAAAAATCCTAAATACCAAGAGTTAGATCTATTTTTCCAAGGGAAGAAAAGATTCCCCAGACTATAAAATATTGGGATACCCTTATATATCTCATAACCACTTGCAACATGTGTATGATGACCAATAACAATATCTGCTCCCTCTTCTGCATAAAATCGATATAGTTTTAGCATTTTAGGGCTTGGGTATTTATAGTGTTCATGTCCCCCATGAATAATTACAATTGTAAAATCTGATTTTTTTTTAGCCTCTTTTAAAGCTTTAAAATTATCTATAATATCAATTGGATTAAATCCAGCACTATTTTTAGTTGCAGCATTAAACTCATTTTCAGCAAAATTTAAAACAGAGAATCTTATTTGATTAATTGTTTTATAATAGATTTTTTGTGCCTCTTCAATATTTATTCCTGCTCCAATAGAATCAATTCCATTTGCATTACAATATGTTATTGTCTCTTCTATCCCTTTAAAACCATAATCAGATATATGATTATTAGCTAAAGTAACAAGTTTTATATCACCATCTTTAAGAAGCTTTATTCTATTTGGTAACAATTTTAGATTTGGTCCGATTTTATCAATTTTTTCTGTTGCATTTGTTATTGGTAGCTCTAAATTTATAATACTAAAATCTGCACTTTTTAGTATTTGAGTGGAGTCTCCCCAAATATTAATATGGTCATCAATTTTTTCAATTGGTGCAAAGTCTCCACCAATAATAATATTTACTGATTCCTTCATATTTACCTAAAAATATTAATTCTCTTTTTAAAATATAATAAAAGCTCTGATAAAAATGGGATTTTTGAGATTTTTAATTTTAATTTATCCTTTTTTGAATATTTTCCCATCTCTTTTAATTTATCAAAATATAGTTTTACATCTTTTCTGTTATTAAAAATAAAAGCTGTGTGCAGTC
>JAFGXH010000066.1 GCA_016936735.1 bacterium | reverse complement strand
TGAGAAAGCAAAAGCTGAACAAAAAGCCAAAGATGAAGCAGAGGCTAAAAGAAAAGCTGATGAGAAAGCAAAAGCTGAACAAAAAGCTAAAGATGAGGTAGAGGCTAAAAGAAAAGCTGATGAGAAAGCAAAAGCTGAACAAAAAGCTAAAGATGAGGCAGAGGCTAAAAGAAAAGCTGATGAGAAAGCAAAAGCTGAGTTAGAAAAAAGAAAAACTTTAGATCAAGGATTAGAGAAGACTAAAAAAGGATTTTTCTCAAAAATAGCATCTCTATTCTCATCAAAAGCAGAACTTGATGATGATTTAATGGATGAATTAGAGGAGCTTCTTTTAACATCAGATATTGGACCCAAAACAGCAGATCATTTATTTGAAAAAGTTAAAGATAGTCTTGATAAAAAAGAGATTAAAAATGCACAAACAGTTATGGAGTTCCTCAAAAAAGAGACAGAAAAAATATTAACAATCCCTTTTGAAGAGAAAGAGAGTAAACATAATCCCTATATTATACTTTTTATTGGTGTTAATGGTTCAGGAAAAACCACAACAATAGGAAAACTTGCCTCTCAATATGTAAAACAGGGAAAAAAAGTACTTCTTGCTGCAGGAGATACATTTAGAGCTGCTGCTGTTGAACAGCTTCAAGTTTGGTCTCAAAGAGCTGGAACTCTATTTCATGCAGGAGATGAGAAACAGGATCCATCTGCTGTTATTTATGATGCTATTCAAAAGGGAAAAGAGGCTAATGTTGATATTATTATTGCAGATACATCTGGAAGACTTCATACAGATAAAAAACTTATGGAGGAGTTAAAAAAAATAAAAAGAGTTATTGCAAAAGCTGAAGCATCTGCTCCTCATGATGTATTTCTCGTTCTAGATTCAACAAATGGACAAAATGCAATTCATCAGGCACAATATTTTAATGAAGCAATGGATATATCAGGAATTGTTTTAACCAAATTAGATGGAACTGCAAAAGGTGGAGTTATTTTAGGAATATGCAACACCTATCAAATTCCAGTAAGATATATTGGAATAGGAGAGGGGGTTGAGGATTTAAGAGCAATGAATCCTAAAGAGTTTGTAGAGGCCTTATATAAATCATGATATTATATATTTTTTATTACTCTTATCTATTTAAAATGCCTATATTTTAGCTTAAAAATCAAAAAATAACCCATTTTAGGTTTAAATATCACAAAAAATTTTGACAAATTAACTAATATTTGAGTATTATTTACACTAAGGCATTTTTAGGGGTTTTTTTTATGGAACAGAAAATTTTAATTATTCAAAATAATCAGACTTATCGTAGTGAACTTGTAAATGAGATGAAGAGTGAGGGATTTGTATCCATATTTGAGGATCCAAATGGTGCAGAGGCTTTCAAAATATTAAAAAATGAAGCAATTGATTTAGTTGTAATAGATATTGATCTTCCTGGTGTTAATGGTTTTTTAATTGCAAATAGAGTAAAAAAAACACCAACATCATCTGCAATTCCAATTCTTATTTTATCAGAAAAATCTGGTGAATCTGCATTTCAAAAACATCAAGAGTCACCAACTCCAGCAGAGGGATATCTTCAACTTCCATTATCTGTAAAAGATATTTTAAAAAACATAAAAAAACTTTTAGGAATAGCTGTAGAAGAGGATGTTGTAGTTGAAGAAAATAATGATGATTTTAATTTGGATAATGATATTTTAGACTCTGAAAATCAGAATAGTGTTTTTCAAAATGATATTGATTTAGATAATTTTGAAAACTCTCTAAATTTTGAAATTCCAATTGAGACAAATTTGGAAAAAGAGAGTAATGTATCTATTGATATTAATATTGAATCAAGTAATGATAATCCTTTTGATTTATCAAATGATTTTGATTTATCAATTGATAATAGTTTTGAAAATGCAATTGATGATATTGATATTCCTATTAATCATGAAGGAAGTGAAAATAGTCTTGAAAACATAGATATATTATCTAATAATGACTCTTTAAAAGATGAGATTGATTTTGATTTTAAGATTGAAGAGTCAATTCAAATTGATACAATAGTTGAAGAGAAAAAAGAGGATTTAGAGGACTTTGCAATAACATCATTTGAAGATAGTAGTAAAGAGGTTTTAGAGAGTTTAGAGGGATTGTCAGATAATGAAGAGTTATTTAAAAATCCAAACACATTAGAGAGTTTTGAATTATCGAAAGATGATTCAATTTCAGATTTATCAGAACCTGATTTTCCATCTGAAAATACAAATGAGTTAGAGTTAGTAGAGGAGAGTTCTCCTTCTCTTGAATCTGTTATTCCTGCTGAACTAGAGGAAATTGCAGAGGAGCGTAGAGTTAAAATAGAGTCTCTTGAAAATGAGCTTAAAAAATCCAATAGTGAACTAGAGAATTCAAACAATGAGATTCAAAATCTAAAAAAAGAGATTGAATCTCTTAAAAACTCTCTCCAAGAGAGTGGTACAGTTCAAACAGAGTCTATTGAGCAACAGGTGCTTATTAATAATTTAAAAAGTGAAATAGATGAGTTAAAAAACAGATTATCAGAGGAGAACTCTAAAAATATTACATTTAATGAAGAGGTCTCAATACAAGAGGATAAAATAGAGGCACTTCAAAAAGAGATTACAAATCTGAAAAATGAGTTATCAAATAAAACAGAGGAGCTTTCAAAAATTCATTCAACAAATGAGGATTCTCACTCATCTTCAAATAGAGAGATTTTAGTTTTAAAACAAACAATAACAAAAAAAGAGAGAGAGATTATTGAGTTTAAAGAGTTATATAACTCTAAACAGAAAGAGTTTTTGGATTTACAAGATAAACTTAATGAGTTTGAGCTTGCTCTTGCAGATAAAGATGATCTGTTTACTAAAGAGACTAATACTCTTATGGAGGAGAAAAAATCATTAAATCAAGAGAAGGAGCAATTAAAATTAGATATTTCAGTAAAATCTCAAGAACTTGAAAAAGTTTCAAAAGATTTAATATCAAAAACAGCTGAAATTGAGCAATTAAAATCTGAATTATCCATAAAATCTCAAGAATCTGAGACTCTTGAAAATGATTTATCCTCAAAAATAGCTGAAATTGAGCAATTAAAATCTGAATTATCAATAAAATCTCAAGAGTTTGAGACTCTTAAAAATGATTTATCTTCAAAAATAACTGAAATTGAGCAATTAAAATTGGATGTTTCAACAAAATCTCAGCAAATTGATAGTTTAATAACAGAAAAAGCAACTATTGAAAATCAATATAATCAAGTTTATGCACAAAAACAGGCATTAGAACAGGAGAAAGAGGGATTGACATCTGAGAAAAATGAGTTTGCAAAAAGATTAGAGGATAATGTTACTCAATTTAAAGAGATTGAACTTCAAAAAGAGAAATTAAGACAGCTTTTAACAGCTGCAAACTCTATTCTTGAAGGATTAATTCAATAGCATGAGTACTCAACTTTTTGTTGATCAAATAACATATTATAAGAAAATAGGGGGATTTATACCATTATCAATCCCCCTATTAAATAGAGTATCTTTTACTTTAAAAAAGAGGGAGATATTAGGATTAATTGGAGAGAATGGTTCTGGAAAATCACTTCTTGCAAAAATAATATCATCAATAGAGCCATATCATAAAGGGAAAATCTATTTTGAAGGTAAAGAGATAAATAACTCTCTTGAAAAAGCTGGAAAAGAGCTTAAAAAAGAGATTCAATTAATATTTCAGAATCCAGAACAGATTCTTAATCCATATATGAGTGGAAGAAGATTAATTAAAGAGGTTGCAAAATCTGAAGAGTTACTTCAATATTATATTGATAAACTAAATATAAAAAATCTTGATACTCCAATATATAAAAATAGCTCAACAGAGAAACAAAAAATAGTTATTGCAAGAACTTTATCACTCTCACCATCAATTGTTATCTCAGATGATTCAACATCATTAATGGATAGTTTTCAGCAGGCTGAAGTGATTAATTTTTTTAAACATGAGAATAAAGAAAAAGGAATTTCAATGCTTTTTTTATCTCATGATATATATTTAATAGCAGATATATCAGATAATATAGCTATTTTATATAAGGGGAGAGTTGTTGAGATTATTAGTTCTAAAACATTTTTTACAAATCTACAACATCCATACTCAAAACAGTTTATTTATGATATAAAATCTGAAACGATAATGGAGAGTAAAAAAGTTATTGGTTGTCAATATTATTCCAAATGTCCATTAAAAACAGATCTCTGTCTTAAAAAAGAGCCAACTCTAAAAGAGATTGAGACTAATCATTTTGTTGCCTGTCATAATATTGATTATAAAAAAGATTCTGTTTAAACTTTTTAACAACTATTTCTTTTTAGTTTTTTTACGTTGATTTCTTGAGACTTGAGTGAATTTTCTCTCCTGTTTTTTCTTTCCAGAATCATCAAACTCATCATCATTCTCTTGCTCATCTTCAGAACTGTTTTGAGACTCTCCTGTTTGCATTGAGTGAATTAATTGTTGCATCTCTTGACGCTCTTTTTCAAAAGAGAAGGATTTTAATGCTTTTGCTGAGAGCTCCTGAAGAAGATTTACACCTTTATTCATTGCATCTATAGTTGCCTGTTTTTCTGATTGATCCTCATCTTCAAAATCATCAAGATTAAATTTCATTAATCCTTCATTCATAGAGCGAATCTGTTCGAAATCTGTTTGAGTTTGAGAGTAATCCTGTTCTATTTGAACTCTAAAAAGTTTTTTAATAAAATCCTCTTTTATTCTATAAATCATATTTTTAAAAAGAGCAAAACCCTCTTTTTTATACTCTAATTTTGGGTCTTTTTGAGCATATCCACGTAATCCAATACTCTCTCTTAAAAGATCCATCATTAAAAGATGCTCTTTCCATAAATAATCAAGTGATTGTAAATAGAAATATCTCTCAATTTGACGTGAATTTTCAGGAGTTAACTCCTCCTCTTTTTCTAGATAGAATTTCTCTGCTTTATTATAGATATAATCCTCTATATCCTCTTTTCTTTTTAATCCACTAAAATCTGCTTCAAAATTAAAAAGCTCTGCTGTTTTCTCTTTAAGATATGTTAAATTCCACTCCTCAGGTCTATGAACATCAACAATTGCATAGGAAACAATATTAAGAGTTAACTCCTCTAATATATCAAAAACCTTCTCTCTTAAATCAACACCATCTAAAAGATTTCTTCTAAGAGTATATATTGTTTTTCTTTGTTGATTCATAACATCATCATACTCAAGAACATGCTTTCTTGCATCAAAATGGATTGCTTCAACCCTTTTTTGTGCACGTTCAATAGATTTTGATATCATTTTGTGTGTTATTGGTTCTCCACGTTTATATCCAAAACGGGTTAACATTGAACCTATTTTATCTCCACCAAAACGTCTCATTAACTCATCTTCAAGAGAGATAAAAAATCTACTTTTACCTGGATCTCCCTGACGACCAGAACGTCCTCTTAACTGATTATCAATTCGTCGGCTTTCATGTCTCTCTGTACCAAGAATATATAAACCACCAGCAGCTAAAACCTTCTCTTTCTCTTTTGAACAGATCTCTTTATATTTTTTTAAAAGCTCACCATAAACTTTATCATACTCCTCATCAACAGTGATTGCCTCTATTTTCTCAATCTCCTCTTTTGCAAGAAAATCTGGATTTCCACCCAAAATAATATCTGTTCCACGACCAGCCATATTTGTTGCAACAGTAACAGCACCAAAACGACCAGCCTGAGCAACAATATTTGCCTCTTTTTTATGGTTTTTTGCATTTAAAACATTATGAGGTATTCCTGCTTTGGCTAAAGCCTCACTTATCTCTTCAGATTTTTCAATAGAGATTGTTCCAACTAACACAGGTTGTCCTGTTATATGAACTCTTTTTATCTCCTCAACAATTGCCTCCATTTTCTCATCTTCATCTTTGTAGATAAGATCCTCTAAATCCAATCTTTTAATTGGTTTATTTGTTGGAATAACAGTAACCTCTAAACTGTATATTTTTGAAAACTCTGGAGCCTCTGTATCTGCTGTTCCTGTCATACCACTAAGTTTTTTATACATTCTAAAATAGTTCTGGAATGTAATAGAGGCTAAAGTTTGATTCTCATTCTCAACTTTTGGAGGAATTGTATCTGATTGATCTAACTCAACCCCTTGAGCCATTAATCTTCTAACTCTAATAGGTGTATCAATCTCCTCTTTTGCTTCAACTGCCTGATGAAGACCATCAGACCATCTTCTACCATCCATTAAACGACCAGTAAACTCATCAACAATAATAACTTTACCATTTTGAACAACATAATCAACACCCTCTTTAAAAATTGCATGAGCTTTTAAAGATTGTTCAACATGATGAAGATACTCTATATTACTTGGATCATAAAGATTTTTAACATTTAGCTCTTTTTCAACACTTTGTAATCCCTCTGGAGTTAAAAGAACAAGTTTGTCTTTTATATCAACAGTAAAATGGATATCTATTTTAAGTTTTCTAACAACTTTATCAACAATAGCATACTTCTCAACATTACTCTCTGTTGGTCCAGATATAATTAATGGAGTTCTTGCCTCATCAATTAAAATTGAGTCCACCTCATCCACAATACAGTAAAAATGCTCTCTTTGAACATAATCCTCAATATCATACTTCATATTATCACGAAGATAATCAAATCCATACTCATTATTTGTTCCATATGTTATATCTGCACCATAGTTCTCTTTTCTCTCTTCATCTGTAAGACCATGAACAATAACACCAACAGTTAAACCTAAAAATTTATAGATTTTTCCCATCCATTCAGAGTCTCTTTTTGCAAGATAGTCATTCACAGTAACAACATGAACCCCTTTTTCTGCAAGAGCATTAAGATATACTGGCAAAGTTGCAACAAGAGTTTTTCCCTCACCTGTTTTCATCTCTGCAATTTTTCCTTGATGAAGGAAAATACCACCAATCATCTGAACATCATAATGACGCATTCCTAAAGCTCTTTTAGAGGCCTCTCTTGTAACAGCAAAAGCAAAAGGAAGAATATCATCAAGAGTTTTACCAGCTTTTAACATCCCTTTAAGAACATTAGTTTGCTCTTTTAACTCATCATCGCTCATCACCTCATATTTTTTTTCAAGGGTGTTAATAGCGTTAATAAGAGGCATTATTTTGGCAATCTCTCTATCATTTTTACTACCAAAAAACATTTTAATCAAGTTCATAACTATCCTTATTTTAAATCAAACTCACTCATACGAGCTCTATTATAGTTATTATTATTTGGTTTTTCAAGTGTATGAAAAAAAAATGAATTTTTAGATATTTTTTAATAAATATCTTT
>JAFGXH010000065.1 GCA_016936735.1 bacterium | reverse complement strand
TAATAAAATCTGTTTTTATTATAAATTATTGCTATTTTTTCAATAAAATTAATTTTTTTATAGGAAAATAAAAATTTATCTAATTTTATATCTAATAATTCCGATAAGATATAAATTCTTTAAGAAGGGGGATTTATGAAAATAGTTATAACAATCTTTTTAATGTTATTTGCCATTACCTCTTTTGCTGATGATGATGAGTTTAGTGTTCAAATTCATGGTTTTGGAGGTTGGGGTGCTGGGAAAACTTGGAGCATGGATAAGGAAAAAGGTGAATACTCAAGTTTGCGAGCTCTTTTTGGTTTACCTCAAATACAAAATCCACAAACAGGGGAGTTAATGACTAATCCCTACTACAGACCAGACCTACTTGCAGTTCTTCCTGCTGATGAAAATGCAGCAAGAACAAATAACTACATGTTAGGGAATGATGAAACAAACTACTCAAACACCTATTTTACTCTTAGTACATCCGCAAATCCATATCCGAACTTTACTATTTATTCACAAATTCTGCTTGAGCTATATGATAAAAAAGTAAATCCTAATTTAGATTTTGCATTTGTAGAGCATTATATTAATGATTATTTTATTATTAGAACAGGAAGAGTAAAACAACCATATGGCCTCTATAATGAGTTAACACGTGTTGGAACAGTTCGCTCATTTTATGAATTACCTCAAAGTATTTATGGTCCAAATGGAATGACAGGTGCAGGTTTTAATGGAGTATCAATTAATGGCCATCACTATACTGAATCTGAATGGGGTTTTGAATATGATTTATATTATGGCCAAATTGATATCAAACGTCTTCCAGAGGTTGCTTTTGTTATGGGAAATATCTCTTTAAATGACTATTTTGCTTATAATGAAAAATATGTTAAAATGAGTCTTAATCATTTAGGTGGAGTTAGATTCAATATTCAAACTCCATTCTCTTTAAAACTTGGTGTTTCTGGATATACAGGAAAAAGTGATTTTGGGGATCAATGGATTTATGTTTTTGGGGCACATACAAGATGGACTCATAGTGGTTTTGATTTCTCTGCAGAGTATTCAAGACAACAAAATGCAGATGGAGAAAATATAATTAACTCTGCCTATGCAATTCTATCTTATAAATTTCTGGTAAAATATCAGATTGCTTTAATGGCTGATTATATTAAAATTGATGAATTACCAAATGATAATAGAATTATTGTCAAATCAGTAACTGGGGAATCCATTCCAAATACTCAAACAGGAGAGAGCGAAACCTATCTTAATATCCCTGAAGATATTTTAAAAAGTATTGATTTAGGTATTGCGTTTAATATTTGGATGAATCCAAGTTTTGCAATAAAACTGGAGTATCATTATGTTGATGGTAACTTTTATAGTCACTCTCCAATGGATGGTGCAAGTTTTTTCTATGGAAATTTCTACACAAAAACACACCTCCTTCAAGGTGGTGTTCAATTTAGTTTCTAAGGAGGGAAAAATGAGAATTATATCTATACTATTTCTTCTTTTCTCTATAATTGTGTGGGGAGGAGATTATAAAATAATTATTAATATTGAAAATAAGGTTGAATCTTTAAGTAAAGCAGAGATTTCACAACTATTCATGAAAAAAACAGGAAAGTGGGACTCTGGAGATAAAGTTAATCCTGTTGATCAGGGAGAAAGTAGTTCTGTAAGAGGAGCTTTCTCTAAAGATATTCATGGAAAATCAACAGAGGCAATCAAAAAAATATGGATGGAACAGATGTATTCAGGAAGGTCTAATCCTCCTATTATAAAAAACTCTGATAGAGAGGTTATAGAGTATGTTAAAAACAAGGTTGGTGCAATTGGATATGTTTCATCTAGTGCTCCAATTGATGGTGTTAAAGAGTTAAAAGTAAAATAACACTATTTTACTACTTTTTAGATTATCTAAAAATATTTATGAATTAATAAATCACTACAACAATATAAAAGAGATAATCATGATTGAAAAATTTAAAACATTTAGTAATTCTCTAAAAATAGGAACTAAATTTATTATTGGAATAGTATTTTTATTTCTTATAACACTATTCACAACATTAACTCTAAAAAATGAGATATCAAATATGGGTAATATTAATATAGAGATGTACTCAATGTATCAAGTTACCCAATCAATGATATCAATTAAAAAAAATGGTGAAAATTTAAAAGGAAAATTAAAAGATATTCTATTTACACTCAAAGGGAATGGTGATATTAAAGGTTATTTTACAGAGGGAAACAGTTTTCTAAATGAGATGGAAAAATCTGTTCAATTTCTAAAAAATACAATTAAAGATAAAAAAGGGTTAAAAATTAATGAGAATGGAGAAAAACTATTCTCACTATTCAAACTTAATTTTTCAAAAATTAATACTCTACCTAAAGATGAGATTTCAGATTTTATTGAGGAGGAGTTAGATGGAATTTTAGATAATTTTATATCATATATATCATATTACAATGACTATATTGATGAAAATTTTAATAGTTTTTATAAAAAATCGGAGATTTTAAAAACAGGAAGTTTTAAAAAAGCAAACTTTTATACAATTTTTCTTGCAATAGTGATTTTAATATTCTCTATAACAATTATTTTAGCTCTAAAATTTAATATCTCAAAAATAGTAAAAGATGTTGAATTTTTAAATTCAGAGATACAAAAAGGAAACCTCGATATAAGAGGAGATGTTTATAAAATTGGAGTAGATTTCAGAAAAATAATTATTGCAAATAATGAATTAATTGAAACTTTTGTTAAACCTATTAATTTCACATCAAAACATATTCAAGATATCTCTGAAGGAAGAGATATTCAAGAGATTACAGATATTTTTTATGGAGATTTTAATATCATAAAAAATAATCTGAATAGACTGATTGATGCGAATAAAAAGATAGCTGAGATTGCACAAAAAATCTCTAATGGAGATTTTAATATTGATATAAAAGAGCGTTCTGATG
>JAFGXH010000064.1 GCA_016936735.1 bacterium | reverse complement strand
TTTTAGTAAATAAAATTAGAATTTTACTTACTTTTTAAGTCCCTCTCCAAGTATTGGGGAGGGATTTAGGGTGGGGGTTCTTTTAAAATTTATAAAAATAACTAAAACCAATTTCCGCTGAATAGTTACAAAAATTAAGTTAAAACAACAAATTTTATATATTTAAAGAGAATAAAATTGTCATATATGCTGGAAGTTTTTCAATAATATCGAATTTTTCAGGAAGAGATATACTTATTTTTAAAGAACCATTAACTTCAGATATCTTAAATGATTTAATAATTGATACAATATGTTCAATATCCTCTTTAGGAATCTGAGTTGAGATAAGTTTTTTTATCCCTTTAATTTGAAGCATAAGAAAAGAGTATTGCATTGATAAAAGTGTAACAATATCTTTTATAGCAGATTTATCTGATTTTAATTCTAAAGTTAAAATGATATTATCATCTATTTTCTCTCCATAAAGAGTTGCAGATATTGCTTTTAGAAGAAGTTTATTCAAAATTGGAGCCTCTTTTCCGATCTTTTTTAAAAGATCCATCTCATTTTTTGAGAAATAGGCTGAAATTAAAAACAGTTTATTGGAATGTTTATCTATTTGAGTTGAGAAAAAACTATTTTTCCTATTACTTAAGCTGTTTTGTGAATCTACTGAATTACTATTTTCTAATTTTGTTGTAGAATTTTTATGTTGGTTTTCATCTAAAATTATACTTTGTTGAGATATTAATCTCTCTGTAAAACCAGCATCTCCTCCAATCATTCCAGAGACTGTTTTTACCCACTCATACTCCTTATCAATATGAATTGTTAAATTTTCAACCTGTCGAACTCTTTCTGATTTTAAATACTCCTGAGGAATTTCATCTTTTGTAAAGATTATTCCAGATATTTTGGGGGTAATTTGAGTTAAAGCTAAATAGAGTTTGGGTGCTTTAAGAAATAAAGTATTTTTAAATGTAGATAAAAATTTAATTTTTGATATTTGTGGAGTATCAATAAATCCAAAAAAAACAGTATCTTGTGGAATTAAATTAATATTTAAATCACCTTTTAAAAGTTCAAAATCTGATATTTTAGGTGGTTCTATAGTTTTTTTCTCATCTTTTTTTTCAACTTTTGATGTTGAGCAAGAGAACATAAATATTGTCATTAATAATAAATTCACCACTTTTTTCATAAGACCTCTATTAACAAACGAGTAATTCTAATCCATTTTGAAGAAAAACTCAATAATAATAATACTCTTATTTAAAATAGTTGCTATAAATACTTTATAATACTCATAATTAAATTATTAATTGATATATAAAATCCATTTATGATAAAATATTAGAGATTTTCTTGGAGGAGATTTTGATTTCTGAAAAATCTTTCTATTTTAAAAAAGTTGAATCTGCATCATTTGATATTAATATGATTAGAGATATCTCTAAAAATGTAATATATTGGGAACCATATCAATCTATTCCAAAAAGTGAGATTGGATTTGAGATATTAACTGAATTAAACAGCGTTCCAATAGAGAGTATTTGGAAAATACTTTACATTCAGGATATGTTAAATTTGATTCAGAAAACATCAGAACCTCTTAATGATAAAATTTCAGAGATTAGTTCATTAATTAACTCCCTATTTGAAAGAAATCATAAAAATGAGGAGCGTTCTGTTTTGGATAATGATGAGTGGAATGAAGATTTTAAAACATCCTATGATATCTATAGTGATATTATTGAGAGTGAGTTGAATCATAAAAAATATTTGGATTCTATTAAGGATTTATCTGAAAAACAGATAAATTTTATATTAGAGACCCAAAAGGAGATATCTCAAAAAGATGTAAAAAAAGATGAAATCCAAAATAAAAAAAATAAAAAAAATCTACTAAAATCAAAAGAAGAAGAAAAATCATTGCTATCTGAAAATCAAATAGATAAAAATGAAACTGTTGATATAAAAACAGATTTAAATGAAATAGAGAAAATCGAGTCTATCTTAATCGAAAAATTGAAAAAAATACCTCAATTAGAGTCTTGGAATCAGAAATTTAATGAGCTATTAAACTATTTTAAATTTATCAAAGGAATTTTGATAAAAGAGAGAGAGTTTAGAATTAATTCTGCAATGATCTCTTTTGAGGAGACTAAAAAAGAGGCATTTAATAAACAGTATCAAAGGAGATTAGATTCTCTATCTGATTGTGCTATTAATGGAAACCTGTTTCATAAGTTAATTGAGGGGTTTAAAATTCCTGTACAGGGTAAATATGAAGAAGATTCAGATGGAAATATTAATTTTTTTATAAAATGGATTGGAAGAGCAGATATTGAGTATTTCTTTCAAAATCGAAAGATTAACAAAAAAGAGGTCTCTATTATTGGGGATAAAATTTTAACATTTAGTTTTTTTCATCCATATTCAAATCCAAGTAATATATATTTTGATATTTTTATATTAAAAAGTGGTAAACTCCTACTTTTAGAGATCATTAAAAAGGATGATTTTGAACCACTCTGTTATTTTACTCATCCAATGAGTGGAGAGGAGGTAATAGAGTGTATTTTAAGAAAGAAACTGGAATCAAATTATGATAAAGTTTTTTTCTATTTTGAAGACTCTAATCGAACTCAAAAAAAAATGAAAGATTATCTAAAACAGTTAAAATTAAATCAATTAGAGGAGGGATTGAGAATTGTTTTAACTGAAGAGGGAGTTCAACTATCTGGGGTTGATATTATTGAATAGATAAGTAAATGCCCCAGACAGGAATCGAACCTGTGCACATGGCTTCGGAGACCAATGCTCTATCCACTGAGCTACTGGGACAAGTAGTTTGTTTATAAACAAAAAGAGAAAAAAATGCAAGAAAAAATAAAAAAGGGAGCAAAAGCTCCCTTTTTATTAAAAAGATTAGAGATTATTAGAAATCACCAACCTCTTTTAATTTTTCATTAAGTCTATCATGAGCCTCTTCTGAACGTTTTCCAACTGTATCAATAAGTTGTTGTGAAAGTCCTTGAGCCTGTTTAATCATATCATTAACAGAATCTAAGTCAAGTTCAAGAAGTGTATAAACATTTCCATTTTTTGGATCAATCCAACGATCAACAACTTGAGCACCTGAGAATTTTGATTTTGTCATTGTTTCAGATACATGAGTTATATCTTGTTCAAATTGA
>JAFGXH010000063.1 GCA_016936735.1 bacterium | reverse complement strand
CAAAAAGAGGTTGATGCTCTTAAAGATGAGATTGATGGAATCTCAACAAGAACAGAGTTCAACACTAAAAAACTTTTAACAGGTGATTCTACTGGATTTGCATCATTCTCAACAGATAGAATATCTGCTGTTATGAGAGATCATGTACAGAATGGGGAATATCAAATGGATATTGAAGTTGTTGCAGGTCAAGGACAAGTTCAGTCAACATCTGTTTTTAGAATTAAAGATGGTGTTCAGGGAGTTGATGAGGTTGATTTTGATGCTCAAAATGCTTCAACTACTTTAACATTTCTGAATGTTGCAGCAGATTCAATTGATTTTACATTTAATATTAAAGGTGAAGAGTATAAAATTGAGGCTTTTGCTGCCTCTGGTACTGTTGCAACAGATGGTGTTAATTTAAGAGATGCAATCAATAATGATGAAAATTTGAATCAATTTCTCGTTGCTGTTGATGATGGTGCTGGTGCTGTAACAATTAGTGCAAGAGAGGGGGGAAAAGCTGGAAATGGATATACATTATCCATTAATGAGGATAAAACAGCTGCTAATATAGCAATAGCAAATGATACTCCTGTTAATTTTACTGGTGGTGTAGATTCAGCAACAGGAATTTCCGAACTCTCAAATATTAATAATCTCAATGTATCTCCTGTAAATGGTGCAGAATATACTATTAATATTGATGAGGGAGCTGATGGTGCTTTGGCAACAGCAAATGCTTATGATACTTATAGTGCTGTTGGTCAATATACTCAGGTAAACTCAAATGGGGCAACTCTTGATGCAACAACACTTGCTTTAAGTGCTGGTGCTGGTGCTGCTGCAAATCTATTTACAAATAATAGTAATTCATCAATGGGGGGATATGCTCTTCTTGAGTTTACAACAGATGGATATTTAGGTGGTGTTGATGCAAATGGAGATCCTGCAATTCTTAATGCAAGGGTGAGTTTTGATGGTGGAACAAGTTGGTACTCTGCTGAAAATATCTGGGATGGAACAGGTGTAACAACAGTTACTGATGGAACCTATACATTAGAGTTTAATAATGCAACAACAACAACAGGAAACTATCAAGTTGGAGATAGAATTCTTCTTGCTCTAAATGATAATGATAATGCAGGAGCCAGTGATTTAACAAGACTTGATGGTTTTAATCCATCCACAGGTGAAATTCAAACAGGTGCTGTTTTTAGACATGTTGATGGACAATTAGATGATGGAACAGTAACACTTCAGGGTGCTTATATGGATACATCTACTGGTCAAGTTACACATGGTAGTGTTGATGCATCATTTAATCAGGCTCAAACAGGTCAAGTGTTAGCAGATGGAGTTGTAACTTTTAAAGCTAATAATGGTGGAGGAGATGCTTTCGGTAATACAAAATTAGAGGATATTGATCGTTTTTATGATGCAGATGGGAACTTTATTCTTGGTGCAAATGGTGAAACAATCTCTATTTACAATGCATATGGTAATAAAGCAGATGTATATTTAGATGGTGGAGATTCTCTTAATGATGTTGTTGATAAAATCAAAAATGCCATTTTGGGTGATGTTGTTGATGGTGGTCTTGGAATGCAAACAGGAATCAAAGATGTTGATGATAATTCAGTTACATTTGTTGATACCCCAACACTTGGAACACCAGAATCACAACTTGGAACTATTGTTGTTCGTTCAACAAGAAGTGGTGAAAATGGTCGATTATTCTTTTCTGCAAATGAGGATATTATGACAGCACTTGGGTTATCTCAAAGCCAAGAGGCAACAGAAAACTCAATGCATGTTGTTGTAAGAGATGGTTTGACAGGTCAATATGTTGGTGAAGATACAACAACTGATAATATTCTTCATAATGTTATTGATGGTGTTGAGATTGAGTTTGACCAAAATGTTGATGTTACAGCCTCATTTAATGAGTCTTCTAGAAAAATAGAGTTCTCAAGTATTGCTGGTCATCTTCAGGAGTATGTTAAAATTGTTGATAACTCTGTTGATTTTCAAATTGGTGCAAATCAAGGGCAAACATTAAATACAAGTATTGCTGAGATAAGTGCTCATTCATTAAGAGTTGATAGAGTTCAAGTAACAGACCAAGATTCAGCAAAAGATGCAATTACACAAATTGATAAAGCTGTTGATATGGTCTCTGCTGAACGTGCAAAAATTGGTGCTTGGGTTAATCGCTTGGAACATACAATTAGTAACTTAGATGTTCAAGAGGAGAATCAAACTGCTTCTGAATCACGCATAAGAGATTTGAATATTGCACAAGAGACAACTCAACTATCTAAAACTCAAATATTATCTCAAGCATCAACTAGTATGCTGGCACAGGCCAACCAGCAATCACAAGGATTGATGTCTTTATTAAGATAATATTATAGAGCTATTTTTTAATAAAAAAAAAGAGACACATTGGTGTCTCTTTTTTTTTATTATTTTTATTGAATCAAAATAAAAAATTTTGTATACTAAAAGAGAAATATTCGTTTGAGTAGGTTATGAGACATTATTCTTATGAAGAAGTGACTGAATATGTAGGATTTTTTTTAAATCGAATAAAAGATGCTAATCTTCTGTTTCCTGAATGGATTCAATCAAGAGTAGACTCTCTTTTAAAAAATTATTTAGAGTATAAAAATCTGTATCGTGAATTTGAAGGTATGAAAACTGATTTACAACGAACAGTACATGACAAAAAAAAGTGGTTTAAAAACAGCAAAAAAGAGCTAAAAATGACCTACTTTTTAGTTGCATCTTATGGTAAAAAGGAGATAACATCTTTATATTTTATGAAATATACGCCATCTAGAATTAATAGTCTTCCAATTGCAATGGAGCTTTTAGATCACATAATATCAATTTCAGACTCAACTATTAGAACAGAGGTTGATCCTAAACTTCCTATTTTAAGAGAGTTATATAATGATGGTAAAATTTTGTTATCTGTTGATTTTAAAGAAAAATCAGAAAATAGAGGCTATACAAAAGAGATGCAACTTTTGAAAAAAGAGGTTATGAAAACATATGAGGTTCTATGGTATCTTATACAGGGATATTTTATAGAACAGTTTGGAGATATCACACTCTATTTTAAAGAGGAACAAACTAAACAGAAAAGAGGGAGAAAACCAAAAAAAAAGCTTGAAGAGAGCTCTAAAAAAATTTAATATTAAATTTTTGGAGTTTTATGACAAATCTTTATTTAGTATCTGTTCCAATTGGAAATAGTGATGATATAACATTACGTGCATTGAAAATATTAAAAAATACATCTGTTTTGGTTTGTGAAGATTTTAAAATTGGTCGCCGAATTATCAAAGAGTATGAGTTAGGAGATAAAGAGCTACTTCTATTAAATGAACATTCAAATCAGTCTGACATTATAAATTTATTAGATAATTATCTTCTAAAAGGGGTTGATATAGCCCTTTTTTCAGATGCTGGAACGCCTGTTTTTGCTGATCCAGGATATGGTTTAGTTAAAAGCTCATACTCTTTTGGGATTAATGTGGTTCCTATTGTTGGGGCATCATCTTTAATGGGAGCTATTGCAAAATCAGATATTTTACTTAAAAAATTCTATTTTTATGGTTTTCTTTCTGCAAAAAAAGAGATAAGAGCTAAAGAGTTATTATCATTAAAATCATTTAAAGAACCAATAATTTTACTTGAGGCTCCATATAGACTCTCTTCACTATTAGAGGCACTAAAAAATGATTTTGATGAAAAACGTTATATTAATGTTATTACAAATATTACAATGAAAAATGAATCTATTGTAAAAGGCTCTATAAAATCTGTTTGGGACTATTTCCAAAAAAATCCATTTAAAGGTGAGTTTGTTGTTATTATTGATTCAAAGTAATAGATTTAGTATATTAAAAAACAGCATCAAATTGATTTGAATTCAAGTTTTTTATTGTTACTCGAAAAATCTACCCTCAAAAAAAATGAAAAAAACAGAATTTCAATTGACTTAACTTTAGCTAAATAATAGAATCACTATCTCTTTGTTTAAAATTAGGGGTTTATATGGATTATTTTATTAAAATTATATCTAAAGAGCTTAGCATTAAAGAGCAATATGTTAATAGAGTTGTTGAACTTTTAAATGAAGATAATACAGTTCCTTTTATCGCTAGATATCGAAAAGAACAAACAGGAAATATGGATGAGATTGCAATTAGAGATATTCAGGATAGATATGAGTATCTCTCTCAACTCAAAAAAAGAAAAGAGACTGTTTTAAATACTATTGAAGAGCAAGGAAAATTAACAACTGAACTAAAATCAAAAATTGATAATTGCTGGAATCTTCAAGAACTAGAGGATATATATCTTCCTTACAAACCTAAAAGAAAAACAAAAGGAAGTATGGGAATTGAAAAAGGTTTAGAACCATTAGCTGATTTGATATTTGAACAAAAAACATCAAAATCTCTTAATGAACTAGCTAAAAACTATATTTCTCCTACAAATGAGCTTCACAATGAAAGTGATGTTTTATTGTGGTGTTCATATATTATTGCTGAAAAAATATCTCAAAATAGTGATATAATCAATTTAGTAAGAGATTTTGTTCAAAAAAGTGGATTAATTCAATCAAAAATAGGGAAAAATAGTGTTGATGATGGAGAGATTTATAAACTCTACTATAGTTTTGAGTCTCAAATATCAAATATTGTTCCACATAGAACACTTGCAATAAATAGAGGTGAAACAGAGGGGATTTTATCTGTATCAATTGTTGTAAATGAGGATAGAGTGATTGAATTAATTCAATCAAAAATAGTAAAAACTAGAAACTCAGAACATATTACATATCTAAAAAATACACTCATAGATTCATTTAAAAGACTAATTTTTCCCTCTGTTGAAAGAGAGTTTAGAAACAGATTAACTGAGGATGCAGAGAGCCATGCAATATCTGTTTTTGCAACAAATCTTAAAAATCTTCTACTTCAACCACCAGTTGCAAATAGAACAATTCTTGGAATTGACCCAGGATTTAGAACAGGTTGCAAAATAGCTGTTATTAATCCTCAAGGTGAATTTCTTGATGGTGGTGTTATATATCCAACAGAGCCTCAAAAAGATATTTTAGGTTCTGAAAAAATGGTATCTAATTTTACTCAAAAATGGGGAGTTAATCTTATTGCAATTGGAAATGGAACAGCATCAAGAGAGACTGAGGAGTTTATTGCTAATTGGAATGAAAAAAGAGAGATTAAAATTCCATATATGATTGTAAGTGAGGCTGGAGCAAGTGTTTACTCTGCATCAGATATTGCAAGAGAGGAGTTTCCAGATTTTGATGCAACTATGAGAGGAAATATCTCTATTGCAAGAAGAGTTTTAGACCCACTTGCAGAGCTTATAAAAATAGACCCAAAATCTATTGGTGTTGGATTATATCAACATGATGTTAATCAAAAAAAACTTGAAAAAAAACTTGGAGATGTTGTTGTTGATTGTGTTCACTATGTTGGTGTTAATTTAAATACTGCCAGCTACTCTCTTTTGGAGTATGTTTCAGGAATAAATAAAAAATCTGCAAAAAATCTAATAGAGTATAGATTAAAAAATGGTGTTTTTAAATCAAGAGATGAGTTAAAAAAGGTAAAAGGGGTTGGAGATAAAGCTTTTGAACAGGCTGCAGGTTTTTTACGAATTAATAATGGAAAAGAGGCTTTAGACCAAACAGGAATACATCCTGAATCTTATGATATTGCAAAAAAACTCCTTATAACACTTAATATTAATAATGATTGGAATAGTGAAGTTGGGAAAAAAACTCTTGAAAATGCCTTAAAAAAAGTTTCAGATTACTCTGAAAAACTAAATGTTGGTGTCTGGACTCTTCAAGATATTATTAATGAGTTACTAAAACCAGGAAGAGACCCACGAGATAGTTTTGACAAGCCAATTTTAAAAAAGGGAATATTAAAAATTGAGGATGTCTCTGAGGGTATGATTTTAAAAGGAACTGTTCGTAATGTTGTTGATTTTGGAGCATTTATTGATGTTGGTTTAAAAAATGATGGATTGGTTCATATATCTGAGCTATCAAATAAATTTGTAAAAAATCCACATGAGATTGTTGAAATAGGGGCTGTTGTTGATGTAAAAGTAATATCTATTGATTTAAAAAAACAGAGGCTATCTCTTTCAATGAAAATTTAACCATATTTTTATAGGAGAAAAAATGACAACAATTCATCCTTTAATAATTCTATTTTTAGGACAATTTATAATTGGACCAGTTATAATATATTTCTACTTTAAATTTCCAAGTAAATACCATTTTGAACTATTGGATATTGAAAAATTTTTAAAAGAACAACCCAAAATATTTAAAACCTATCATACTCAAGCACTTGAATCCTCATTTAAGCATGTTGGTGTTGGAAAATTAATAATGAATAATATTGAAGGTTATTCATCTTTATACTATTCTGATGAAAAAAAAATAGTAGCCTCTATTGAAATAGCTAAAGTTGTATCAAAAAAATCTCAAAATATTCCAGCTAAAATACAGATTGAGTTTTCTCAGATATATTCTAATGGAAGCATATTAACAATAACTAATGGAAAATCTATTAGCATAACATCAAAAATAGCTTATGAGGATAAATTTAGATTTTCACAAAAATATGATTTTAATAAATTATTATTTATCACAAACAAATTTATTAAAAAATATAAATTTAATCTCATTCCTCAAAACTTAATAGCAGGAAGAGAGTTTCAATTAGTTGAAGATTTCATGAAAAAAGAGCTTCAGCATAATATAAAAATGGGGTGGGTTTCTCCAAAATCAAGAGCAGAAAAACATCCTTTAACAATAAAAGGTGCTATATTTATGACTTGGAAACAATGTTTTCCAGTAAATTCAATTCTTTATATGTTAGAGTTAAGAAAATCTATGACTGCATTAAAAAACATCACAAATAATTCATAACTAGCTATTAATAGTTGACAAATATCTATTTTTTAGTTATAAAACCATATATTTTTAGGATATTTTAATGAAGAGATCTATTTTTTATCTACTCCTTCTCTCTTTTTTTATTTTTTCCATATCTTGTAATAATTCAACAGAAAGCAATGTTACACCTGAATTTAAATGCGAAAATGGGTATCAAGATAATGATAACAATCAGATTTGCGAGAAGAATTGTGAATTAGCAAATCTAAATTGTAATAATGGCTATTGTAATGATAGTTCAGGATTAGCACAATGTATTTGTAATGATAAATTTCAGGGAGAGTTTTGTAATCAATGTATTGATGGATATCAAGATAATGATAATAATCAAATCTGTGAAAAAAATTGTGAATTATCAAATCTAAACTGTAATAATGGTTATTGTAATGATAGTTCAGGATTAGCTCAATGTATTTGTGATGAGGGATATAGGGGGGAAAATTGTGAAATTTTTAGTGGAACGGAGATTGTAATAAACCCTACTGATATGTGGGGAAGGGATATTTCTATTGATGATTTTACTATATCAATAGAGTATACTCCAAATCAAAAAAAAGAGATTGATAATAATCAAAAATATAACTCAAATACAATCAATAGGAGTCAAAATAGCCTGTTTTTAATTAAAAGTGGAGTATATACTATTAATTTCGAACATAATGATTACCAAAAAGTAAAACTCTCATTTAATTATAAAGTTGAAAACTCATCTGTGAGCATAAGTGATTTAAAACTATTAACTCAAAATGGAGATATAGATAATCATAATGGTTTTATTCTATTTACAATACCTGAGAGTGAAAATATTTGGAGACATATTGTTGCTATTGGATTTGAACATAAATGCTTCTCTTCAACAGGAGAACCATTTAGAAATGGAAACAGAATTGAACTATTTCAAAATTCAGAACTTCTATGGAAAACATATAAAAAAGAGATTAATAGTGCTACAAATAGCATAAATATTGCAACTTGGTCTTGGGATTCTGAATTTGAGTTAATTAGAGAGGATAATCATCCATATTTAACAGAGAGTGAACGATATAATAATAGGCATTTGGTTAATTTAAAAAATAGTAATGCAGATGTTAAAATAGTTGTTGCTCAATTTTTTGGACAGGATCATTGGATGACAAATCCACTCTCTGCAGATAGTGAATTAAAAAATGCAGCAATTGATATTAATGATAATATTGAGTTTATGAAACAGGCAAATCCAACCAATACTAACTATATTCACACTTTTAATTCACCAAATTATAAAAATAGAGTTCTCTCTTTAGAGTTTTGGAGTGAATACTCTAACTATATTGTATCTGAAAATATAGTAAAACCCTTTTTAGAGTCAGAGAGTGTAGATCTTCATATACCATTTTTAATTGAAACTGATATAGCCTCTTATCATCAAAAATTTGCTGTAATTGATAATAAAACAGCCTTTATTGGTGGTATGAATTTTTCACAGGAGTATTGGGATACAGAGGAACATAATGTTTTTGAAGCTAAACGAATGAAATATGACTCAACAAATGATTTAAGAGATTCTGTTGTTTCAAAAAAAGAGAAACCAGATTTTCGTCCATTTAAAGATTATATGTTAAAAGTTGATGGTTCATTAGTAAATGATATATCAAATCTTTTTGTTAAACGATGGAACTATCTTATTGATATTAATGCAGAGTATTCAGAGTATACAAACTATTTAAATGAGGTTGAAATAGATCAATCTCAAATCACAACTCGTGGAGTTCAGGCTCAATTAACATTAACAATGCCAGAACCATTCAAAGAGAATACAATATTAGAGAGCCATCTAAAGGCGATTTCTCAAGCTGACTATTTTATATTTATAGAGGATCAATATTTTAGAGCACCTCTTTTAAATAATGCAATATTAAAGCGAATGAGAGAGAATCAGAATTTAGTTGTAATAGTGATAACTCAGCCAATAAATGAGTGGAGTGATGGTGGTTGTTATTGGAGTTATATATCCTATCAAGAGTTTATGAGTGATTCAAATATAGCAAATAGATTTGGATTTTTTCAATTAAAATCATTTGATTATGCACCATGTACCTCTTTTTATTGTTGGGGAGATGATCAAAGAGGCTATTTTGAGAACTTTTATCTTCACTCTAAAATGTTTATTGTTGATGATATTTTTATGAGTGTAGGCTCTTGTAATAAAAATAATAGAGGATTTATATATGAGGCAGAGGCAAATATCTCAATATATGATTCTGAGTGGGTTGAAAATGAGAGAAAAAACATATTTAAACATATTTTAAAATCTGAGTATCAGGATTTTAATAAAAGCAATTCAAGAGAGTTTCTATCATATCTTAAAAATGTAGCAAATATAAATGATATAAAAAATAGCTATTGGGATGAAGAGGGGGCAATATCATACTCTGAGATTGATTTTTCTATGATTCCAACAAACTTTTTATATTCATTAAAGTTTAGAGACCCATCATACTGTGCTATTGAGTGGGTTGGAAAAGATACTGCAAAATAGTCTCATTCTTTATTAATAAAATTAAATTTTATTT
>JAFGXH010000062.1 GCA_016936735.1 bacterium | reverse complement strand
GTTTGTAATGTAGATTGAGGTGGTTATGTTAAGAGTTACCATTTTTTTAATGATATCATTTTTTATTTTCTCCTGTTCAGAGAAAAAAGAGACTGTTGAATCTATCTGTTCTCCAGAGGATATCTATGGTATATGTGAAAATGAGTCTGATATGTGTTATCAGGGTGTTTGTATTCCAATGGATGCAAGTTGTGATAGAGATAATATTATGGCTCCATGCTATAATGAGAGTGGAGCAAAAGATAAAAATCTTGTTTGCAAACTTATTGATGGATATTATACCTGTGAACTTCAAGCCTGTAGTCCAAAATATCCCAAAGGGAGATGTAATATAGGACAAACATGTGTAACTGGAGTTTGTAAAGATTTATGCTCCTCAGAGTTTCCAAATGGTTATTGTGAAAATAGTACAGAAACATGTTTAAAAGGAGATTGTATTGAAACAGCATCTCAATGCTCTATAACACTTCCTAATGGTTTATGTCCAGAGAATATGCAATGTAGTGCTGGAGTTTGTGAGGAGGTTTGTAGTATTACTTACCCAAATGGATATTGTGTTGATGGAAAAACCTGTCTTGATGGATCTTGTGTTAATGATTCGTCTTTGTGTTCTGATGTAAATCCAGGGGGACTTTGTCCTAATGGAGAGATTTGTAGAGATAAAAGTTGTAAAAATATATGCTCATCAGAGTTTCCAGAGGGTGAATGTGTTTCATCTTTACAGCTTTGTAAATTGGGAGTTTGTGAATATAAATGTTCCGCATTATATCCTGATGGAGTCTGTTTAGATGAAAGTGATAGATGTATTAACTCTAATTGTCTATCCCCTTGCTCCTCTGAAACACCAAATGGCTATTGTGATGATGGTTTTATTTGTAAAGATAACAGTTGCCAAGCTCTGTGTTCAACAACTCATCCAGAAGGAATATGTTTAACAGATGAGACCTGTTTTAATGGAAGCTGTCAATATCCATGTTCAAATCAACATTCAAATGGATTTTGTGAAGAGCAGTACTATATTTGTGATAGTGGTGATTGTATTTTAGGGTGTTCTCCTCAAAATACAGGTGGAAAATGTCCAAATGATGATGAGTATTGCCATTTATCAGAGGGAGTTTGTAAAAAATATCCTTGTAGCCTATCAAATCTTAATGGAGAGTGTGCTGATAGCTCTCAAAGATGTGTTGAAGGGGTATGTAAATCTAGCTGTTCAATAGAGAATACAGATGGATATTGTAGTCCATTAGAGTGGACATGTTATAATGGTTTATGTGTTGATCCTGAAACTCAGGATTGTTCAATAGATTTTCCTAATGGTTACTGTCCAGAACACTATCAATGTATATCTGGTGAATGTATAGAGGATTATTGTTCACTAGAGTATCCAACAGGAAGATGTGATAATGGTAGAGTTTGTGCTCTTGGAGTTTGTGTTATACCAGATATCTGCTCTGATGGTAGACCACTTGATGGTTCACAAGGAGCCTGTTGTCAAACAGATGGAGATTGTAATCCAGCATTTTCAGATTTATCATCATTTGGTCAGGGGGTAAATGTCTGTATTCAGGATCATTATGAAGGTTTTTATTGTATGGAGGTTGATTTAGCAACATCTCTTGGTGGAAGTGGATGTAATGATGATTCACAATGTGTAGATCAATATCCAGGATATGGGGAAACACAAGATTTTATATGTAATAGAATTGATTACAGCTTTGCAGCAGAGCAAGTGTTACCATTAAGATTTTGTCAAAGAGTTTTTGGTGGATATTGTGGTGAATTATATAGAACAATTGGAAGAACCACAGATGCTGGTGAATATTGTCAAGAGAGATGTCATGATCTTCTTTGTAAACCAGGATTACACTGTTTTAATAGTATGTGTACTAGACAGTGTGATATATCTCTTGGTGTATTTGAAAATCCAAACTGTCCTGTTATTAATGGGAAAAATATTGATTGTTTAAGTGACTACTATGAGATTCCTGATACCAGCAAATCATATCCACTTGATATCTGTTCTCAAACCTGTAAAAGTAATAACGATTGTACAGTTCAAGATACAGAGTGTAATAAAATATCATTAATGCCAAACAGAAAAGCAACCAGTGTATGCTCTACAAAAAACACAACAGGTGCTTCAAGGGGAGAGTATTGTACTGATAATAATCATGAGGCTTGTCAAAGTGGATTCTGTAATGGAGAGGATAATAAATGTACAACTCTTTGTGATGATGATAATGATTGTGGTTCAAACTCTTTTTGTAACTACTTTTTTGGTGTTACTGTTCAAGGAGAAACAACTACATATCTAGGTTATTGTAGAGATTTAACTGCAATATCTTCAACAACTAGAGTTTGTAATCATCGTTCTGATTGTGATGACCCAAATCACTATTGTATACCTCAAATCAATGCAGATGACTCTGTAACTGGAGTTTGTGGTCTATTAGGACAAACATCTTTCACATATCAGCCAACAGGTGGTTTCTGTGATAACTCATTACTTCATTGTCAAAGTGATATTTGTCTTAATGATGAGTGCATAGATTTTTGTAGAAATACATCATCTTGTGGTACAAATCAGATGTGTCAAAGAATACAAATAAGAGATGGTGGAACACTTCAAGGAAATGAGATATACTCTCCTGCTTTTGCTGGTGGGTGTTTTCCTTTTGAGGGAAGTATGGATAGTTGTTCTCAATCATTTAATCCATGCTCAAATGGGGAGTATTGTTATGTTAATGCTCCAGGTTCAGCAAATAGTAGCTCATTACTTGAGTATTTATGTGTTAAACCTAAAACAGTTGGAAAAAATCTTTTTGAGACCTGTTCAACCGATAATGAGTGTAAAAGTCATATATGCCATAATAATTACTGTACAGTTGCCTGTTCAGCAGATGTTCAATGTAGTTCGCTTGAGGCTACTTGTAATGAGATAGGAAGAGCTGTTGTTACAAGTCTAAATCCTGCAAATAATGTTTATGGTGGTGTTTGTGAAAGATAATTATTAAAAAAAATAGATAATAATTAAAATATTCTCCATTTTAAATTGTTAGTTTGTTGCTTAACATTTTTAATGAGGATATTTATGTCTCAAAAATACCTTATTGTTTCTGACCTTCATCTATGTGATATAGAAGATAATCCAGATGGTTGGAAAGCATATAAAAGCTCAAAATATAGAATTGATTCAGATTTTAAAGAGCTTTTAGATCAATATAAAAATACTCCAACAACACTTATTTTTAATGGTGATGTTATTGATTTTGATGTAATTAGTGATATCCCCAATCAAAAAGATGTAACATTTGATATTTATAGCGGGGAGAAAAAAAGAGGTTTACAACCAACAGAGGAGAAATCTCTTTGGAAATTAAATGTTGTTCTTAATGATCAAAAACCATTTTTTGAACTACTTTCAGATTTTTTATCTTATAAAGATAATAAAATTGTTTATGTTATTGGAAATCATGATAGAGAGTTTCATTTTCACTCACTTCAGATAACTTTAATTGAGTTCTTAAAAAATATTGCAAATGAAAAAAAACATCAATTTTATCCAGAGAATCTCTCTTTTGAACCATGGTTTTTTTATAAAGAGGGGGAGATATATGTTGAACATGGTAATCAATTTGACTATTATACCTCATTCAGATATATCTTAGATCCCATTATTATAAGTAAAGATAAAAAAGAGATTGCCTTATCAATGGGAAATCTATCAAATAGATATCTATTAACATCAATGGGCTATTTCAATCCTCACTCAACAGACTACATTTTAAATGCTTTTAGTTATTTCTGGCATTGGTTAAAATTTTATGCCTTCTCAAAAAGAGGATTAGTTTTTAATTGGATATTTGGAAGCCTAAAAGTTTTAGGAAAGATGGTTGAGTATAGAAAAAAATTAAGAAAAAAACCGAAAAATTATGATGAAAAAATCGAGGAGTATGCAAAACAAAAGGCTGTTTCAAAAGATAAAATATTGAAAATAGCACAACTTCATCAATTACCAATAATATATAATAGATTTAGAATGTGGAAAGAGTTTTGGATTGATAGACTATTTTTAGCATCTCTTCTTATTGGTGGAACAATTGCATTAGCTTTAGTTCCAATTCCTTTATGGATTAAATTGATGGTTCCACTTTCAAGTTTTCCTCTATTTTTCTTTATTTATGAGAGAATTACTCAAGGAGAAACAATTTTTAGTATTGAGGAGAAAATTCCTAATTATGCTAAAAAGATATCAGAGATTATTGATACAAAAGTTATTATTTTTGGTCATACACATAAAACACGTCTATTCCCTTTATCAAACAAAACCATATTTTGTGATAGTGGAACTTGGGCTCCTGTCTATAGACATGATACAAAAGAGAAGCTTGAGGATGGCTTAAAAAACTATATCTCTATTGAGATAAAAGATGATAAAGCTCTTATTGAATTAGGCTCTTGTCAAAAAAGAGAGGAGGGGCTGATTAATTTGTAGATTTTAGTTTCAATTCAGAAACAATAACATCACCAATAGAGAGTTCTTCACTTGTACTTGTAACAAAACAGGTTGAACTCTCTTTATTTGTCGAAATAACAACAAGTTCACCTATTTTTGAGTGAGGAATCACTTTATGAGAGATAGGATCTTTTCTTCTAACAATATGAAATACCATCCCTTTTTGAATGCCAGCATTTTTACCAACATTTATAAAAACAAGCTCATGCGAACCAATATTATCAACCTCTTTTGCAAACTCAATAATCTTTCCTTCAATTTTTTTATCTGCAGTTGTTTTTTGAATATCATAAGATAGATCTATTTTTGGAAGTATTTTATCTCCTCTCTCTATCTCAAGAAAAGCATTTGTGATTTTTCCAACAGCTCTATTTTTAACTTTTCCCGTAATAGTAACCTCTCCAACAATATCAACAACATACCCTAAAGAGCTCTCTTTTGTTGGATGAACTAAAGTTTTTCTATTACGAAAAATATGAAAAATATCACCCTCATTTATTTTATTAAGATCTTTCACACTAAGATAAACAGTATCACTACTTGTTAAATAGAGATGTTCCTCTTTACTTGATTGGATATAGCCAGCCTTTTTTAACTCTTTGTCTGTTATTATTGCCTCATATCTTGGTTTTGTAAATCCAGTAGCACCATTTCCAGAGTTTAAACTAAGAGAAGCATTTCCATGTGTTGATATTTGAATTCCATAATTCTCTTGCTCTTCAGGAATAAAATTTTGAGATGTTGAGTTTACATTTTGAGTGTTAATTGTATTTTTGGGTTGAATCTCAACTCGTCCTGTTTTAGGATAGAAACGTACTCTATCACCAGGCTCAATTATGTGTGGATTCTCTATTTCTGGATTTAGAGACCATATTTTTGGCCAAAGAAATGGATCTCCAAGATGTTTTTCACAAAGATCCCAAAGCGTATCCCCCTGTTGAACAGTCACTTCAGTGTGTTCCTCAACATCTGTAAGATTGTCTGTTTGAATCTCATATTGAGCCATCATTGTAACTGATATAATAAGAATTAAAAAAGAAAAAAGAGTTTTCATTACTCCTCCTATTTAATACAAAATGTTTTACACTATATAAATTTAGAATAGTGATAACTATTCAGATAATAATTTCAATCTTTCTGAAGAGAGTTGAAAAGCCTCTGTATTTGGATAGTTTTTTATAACCTCTTTATATCTATCCAGAGCTTCACTATTTTTCCCCTCTCTCTCCAATATTGTTCCTAACTTATAAATTGAGTCAGGAACTTTGTTCTCTTTGGGATAACTCTCTATCACCATTAGAAAATATCTTCTTGCAAGAGGAATATCATTTAGTGCAAGATAGTTTTCTCCAATCCAATAGTAAAAGTTATCACTAAGAGAGGTTGGTGTCTTTTTATAATCATATATTAAATTTTCAAAAGCTTCAATACTTTCTGAGTATTTTTTCCCTTTATGAAGAGAGAGTGCCTCATCATATCTATTTTTTAGAGTATTTGAAAGAGAATTTTTTTTATATTTTTTTTTGATAGAGGTTGTTGCTACTGATTTATCTATTTTTGTAGATTTATCTTCATATGTTTTTTCAACTCTTTTCTCTATCATTGAGTTTGTTAAAACAATTGGCTCCTCATCCTCTTCAATATCTATTCTATCATTTGAGTATTCTGATATTGGGTTAGCTATAATTTTTGACTCATTGGAAATAACTTTAGAATCATTTTTATTTGAGGTTGAAAAATTCTCAGTTTTATCATTTTTAGCAATAGAATTTTTGATTTCCCAAAATGGGTCTTTTGAGGACTCCTCTTTTTTAGAAAAGATTTTTTCAAGACTCTCCAATCTTGATTCTAAAATAAGAATCTTATTGGATTGAGTTGTATCTTTTATTTGGTATGAAGAGATCTCCTGTTGTAGTTTTCTGTTTTTTTCATACAGATCTTTAACCTCTCGCTCATATCTTTCAAGAGGAACTGTTGATTGGCAAGATACAAATGGCAATAGTAACAGAGATAAAAAAAAAGGTCTCATTAATATCCTTTAATTTCAGTAATATTATGATAAAACATAAAAACAACAAAGATAAGTATAAATAAAATCTCACTTAAAAGTCAAGTTTACTTGACTTTTAAGTAAAAACAGATTAAAAATTACATGTTAAAATTGGTGGGGATTATGGATATACAAGATTTATATGCACTTGGGAAAAAGTTTTATGATGCAAACAAGCATGAGGATAAGTTAGAGGAGCATTATATAAAAATAGATGATTTACTTGATGCTCTTGATGCTTTGAGAATGGAGTTAAAGCTTCTTCTTGAAGAGGATGAAAAAAATAGCTCAATGACAGCAGAAGATAAGCTACATGAACTTTATAAAGAGTTAGCAGAGATATCTAAAGATATTGACAATTTTGATATATCTAGTATTGAAAAAATTGAGCGAGAGATGGAGACTTTTAAATCAAAAAATAAATATAAATTTATGCAGATTGAGGAGGCTGAAAAAAAATATGCAGCAGCTGTAGAGAAAAAATTACCAGATAAACAGCTTCAACCATATCTTGAAAATCTAAAAAAGATGAGATTAGACTCTCTTCATATTCAAAAAGAGCTCGAGAGGTATCAACAAAAAATAGCTAATTCAAGACAGGATTTGATAAAACTTGAGGCTAAAAAAGAGGCAACTTTAAAAAAAATATCTGAATATCAAAAAAATATTCATAAAAAAACAACAGCTGTTAATGAGAACGCTTCAAAAAATAAAGAGATTATTTTAAAGAAAAAAACTGAACTTGATCAATTAAAAAATGAGATTAAAAAAAGTTTTGTTATTATTGGAAAAGAGGCTTTAAAAAACAATTTGAAGTAGATTTTCTAAAATCTTTTTGTTTTATTCAAATCTCATTTCAGATTGCTGTTTGATATATATATGATACTTGCCATTTTGGTCCATTTTTAAATCTGCCTCAATATAAACATAATAGTCATCATGTTTTTTTAGTGTTTCATCCTTAATTCCTGAACGTTTTGAGATGTGAACAAAAACATCAACAAACTGTTTAAAAGGCATTTTAAAAATATATTCATCTCCATCATCTGTAACATCACGCATTAAACCAAATACTTTAACTTTTTTATTAACAAACTCTTTTAATTTATAGTAATCAAAATCATTTCCTCCAATAAAAAGATAATTCTGCTTATGTTTATTTCTATAAACATCTATCTGTTCACCTCTTTTATCCCACCAAGTAAGGCGTGCATCATAATCGGGATAATGTTTTCCTTTAGGATTCCATATTCCTAGTTTTTTCTCTTGTGCAAATTTCTGAGCCTCAACAAACTCTTTATGAAAACGGATTGAACGACCATACTTTGTGCTATATGGAGAGTATCCATGTTTTACAATCTCTAAGTTAAAATTTACCCATTTATTACCCTTTTTAGCAAAAACATAGGCTAAATATCTTCCATAAAACCCTTTTTTAGACTCTAAATTATCATACTCTAAACGAACAACAGATACTCCTGAAAAAAACTCTTTTGCCCAAACAGCTGCCTGATAACCATTAGGAGTATTATATTTTATTGGTTTGTTTTTTGTTGCATATATTTTACTTGCAAGATAATCATCCCAATTATCAGAGATCTCTTTTGTTTTTTCATAGGCTGTTTTATGTTTAAATGCCTCCTCTGTATCAATAAAAAGAATTCGAATAGACTCTTTTAATCCATCAACACCAATTGTATCACCATCAACAACCTTCTTTAATGGAAATTCTCCAACAAGATAACTATCATTTATAGTTACTTCTCCATATATTGAGATAGCAAAAATAAAAATAAAAAGTTTAAAAATATTTCTCATCAATCCTCCTCATTAATGTCAATATATTTTTCAGTAGATATCAAAAATGATTTTGATATTGCTGATGTTAACATAAGGGCAAATTTTGGAGATTTTTCAGAAAGAATATCAAAATTCTCTTTTGTAAAAATAAATATTTCACCCTTTTGAGATGCTTTAACAGATAATTTCTGTTTTGTTTTATGAAGTAGAGAAAGTGGAGAGAAAAAATCTCCTTGTTTAAACTGTTTCTCAACTCCTTGAACTGTTGTTGAAAAAACGCCTCTTAAAATAACAATTAATCCTCTACTTACATTACCATTTTTTAAAATAAATTGATTTGTATCAATAATCTCTCTTGTTCCTATCTTAGAAAAACCCAAAAGCTGTTTGTCATCAAAATTTTTAAAAAAATCTATCTGTTTCAATATATTTATCATTTGAAACCTCATAAAAAAATTAAAAAATCATTTATAATCTTTTATTAATGAAAAATATGCCTCTGCTGCCTCATATAGATATTTTTCAATCTCCTCTCTATTTTCAAAGTTTTTTTTAATAACAGCTGGATTTCCTGCAACAAGTGTATAAGGAGGTATTTTAAATCCCTCTTTAACAACACTACCAGCAGCAACAACACTATATGAACCAACCTCTACTCTATCAAGAACAACAGCTCCCATTCCAATTAGTGCATAACTATTAATTGTACAGGCATGAAGAACTACATTATGTCCAATTGTAACATAATCGCCAATAACAAGCATTCCTTTTTCTGGATCAATCCCCTCTTTTTTTCTTGTAACATGAAGAACAGAGTTGTCTTGAATATTTGTGAATGAACCAATTTTAATTGAGTTTACATCGCCCCTTATAACAGCATTAAACCAAACGGAACTCTCTTTCCCAATTACAACATCACCAATAACTTTTGCACTATCATCAATAAATGCAGATTCATCAATTGTTGGAAGGAAATCTTTATATTTTATTATCATAACTTCTCCAAAACAAATTACTCTATTAAAAATAATAGACAGTTATAGAACAAAAATTAAATAAACATATTTGTAATATT
>JAFGXH010000061.1 GCA_016936735.1 bacterium | reverse complement strand
TGTATATTTTGGTTATAATCCATTTGAAATCTATAAAAATGAGTTAAATGAACCATTTTTTGCTGTAAGAGATTTAAAATCTGATTATTGTGCTATTTATAATAAAAATTATAATGATATAGGCTCTTTTGTTATTATAAAAGAGAAAAATCTATCTATTTTAAACTATAAATCCTCAATTGATTTAGTTGAGATTGATAAAGATAGTTATAGTGAGGCTTTAAAAAAATCATCAATAATAAAACAGAATATATCTGTTGATGACTCAATATCTTTGATGAAAACTAAATCTTTTGGATATAATTGGCCAAAATTTCATAAAATTGTTGTAGATTATTACTCAAATTACTATGAATTTTTTGAAAAAGATAAAGTCTCTTTTAAATCAACAGAAAATAAACAGTTTTATGTTTTTAAAGGATATTATATTGGTGATTGTGGAGAGAATTTTTTATATATTAATATTATTGATTCAAAAACTGGGGATAAATTAAAAATTGAACACTATTATAATTTATCAGATTCAAAAAAATTTGATAAATGTAATAATATAATGGATGGAGATAATTTAGATTGTGATAAATTAGATTGTGAAGAGTTAAAAGAGTATATTAACTCTGAATTTAAAAAAAAATAGAATAAATAGTTATTAAAAACTATTTTTTTACTTAAAATTAAAGTATTCTATAACTAATTAATATTTTATTATTAATTTTTTAGAGGTTATATGATAAAATCGATTCTATACTCAATATCTTATGCTGCTATTTTCTATTTTTCTTTTTTAATTATTGCTTTTGATAAAAAAGGATTTAAATCAGATAGTCTAATCTATTATCAACTTATAATTTCAATATTAGCTCTTTTATATATCACATCTTTTAGAAAAATAAAATTTTCAGAGTTTATTATATTAGACTTTATTTTTATTACTCCTATTATTATATCTGATTGTTATAATTATAAAAATCTTACAAATGAACATTTTTATGGTTATATAATTGCGATATCTTTTTTCTCAACTCTTGTTTTGTTTCTTTATATTGCTAATTTTTTAATATATCGTTTAAAAAAATATAAAATTATAGTTAGAAAAGAGAAAATAAAAGTTTTATCAATAAAAAGAAGACTTAAACGAATAAAAAGTAAATAATTAATAGGTAAATATTATGATGATATTTTATCTTTTTGCATCAATATTTTTTTATAGTAATAATAGTGTTAAAACTCTTGAATTTTATCAAAAAGATTTAATAAAAAGTGTTGAACGAATCGATTTTACGATTAAAAAATCTGGAAAAGTTGTTGATATTGATAAATTATCAAAAAATAGTGATTGTTATATTCTTGATAGAGATAAAAATGAGATATTGTTTGTAAATCAAGAGATTTTATCTAATTATGATAGTTGTAAATTAGAAAAAAATAGATTTATAAATTGTAAAAAAGATAACTCAACTAAAATTGAGTCACTATTTAGTTTTTATCAAAAATCTTTTGAAATTGATATAAAAAATATTGATAAAGAGTTAATTGATGCTATCTATTCAAGATGTGTTGAAAAAGTTGAAGAGTTATTAAAAAATGGGGCAAATCCAAATGCTTTAAATAGTTTTAAAGAGTATCCAGCAATGAATTTACAACATCAATCAATAGTTTTTGTCGATATTAATAAAAAATCTATTAAAATATCAAAAGATAGAGAAAAAGATAAAAAAATTCTTTCATTACTTCTATTTTATGGTGCAGATTTAAATTTAAAAGATCAATATGGAAAAACATTTATTGATAGAGAGATTGAGTTTGGAAATTTAAACAATTTTATTGATATTTTAATAAAATATAGAGATAAAATAGATTGTATATTAAAAAAAATGATAGATACATTTAATTATGAAAAATTTATTGAATTAGTTGAGCTTGGAATTGATATAAATAGATGTAATCCATTTAAAGCATCTCTTTATATATCCTGTTCAGAGTATGACCATCGTTTTTTTAACTATTTTATAGAAAATAGAGCAATGGAGCTTGATATAATTCATAGAGATGACTATCCATTAATATTTTATGCTAATGTTGGATGTTTTGAACCTGAAACTATAGGAAATTTAAGAAAAATTATTGATTTAGAATCAGATATTAATCAAATTGAGTTTAATTTTTTAGATAGAAAAGAACCAATAACAATATTAGATCGTACAATTAGTTCATTAAAATATTTACATTCAAAAAATGAAAAATGTTTTGATAATAGTATAGATAAACCATCGAATTGTCATATTATTTTAGAAAAATATAAATATAATGAGGATTTTTACTATTATCTTTTATCAAAATCTGCAAAAAGAGCTTGTGAACTGTTAGAAATAGAGTGTAATAAATTATAAATTTTTTAAGAGATTATTTTATAACAGTTTATTATAAATAGATTTATATAAATTTTTAATACAAATTCATAACAAAATAATTGCAAAAATAGATAAAGAGTGATATCTTTCTCCTGTTTTTATGTTTAGTTTTTAAGGAATTAATATGGATAATGGTACAAATAGAGATATTGAGTTAGCAAAAGAGTTAAAAGAGAGTTATCTTAAACTAAAAAAGGAGATACAATCTGTTGTTTATGGGCAAGAGGAGACAATAGAGCATCTTATTATTGCTCTTTTTTCTAATGGTCATTCACTTTTTGTTGGAGTTCCAGGTCTTGCAAAAACACTTTTAATCTCAACTCTTGCTGCATCTGTTGATCTTAAATTTAGTAGAGTTCAATTTACTCCAGATTTAATGCCATCAGATATATCTGGATTTGATATACTTCAAGAGAATAAAGAGACAAAAGTAAAAGAGTTTGCATTTGTAAAAGGACCACTTTTTACACAAATTCTATTAGCAGATGAGATTAATAGAACTCCTCCTAAAACACAGGCAGCCCTTTTACAGGCAATGCAGGAGCGAGAGGTTACTGCATCAGGTAGAACATATAAATTAGAACCACCATTTTTAGTTTTTGCAACACAAAATCCAATAGAGCATGAGGGAACATATCCTCTTCCAGAGGCTCAGCAGGATAGATTTATGTTTCATTTAGTTGTTGAGTATCCATCTCTTGAGGATGAGATAAAAATTGTTCAAAATACAACAATTGGAGAGTTATATAAACCAAAACCTGTTTTTAATGCAGAGAAATTGATTGAGTTTCAAAAACTTATATTAAGAGTGCCTGTTAGTTGGGATGTTACACAATATGCAGTATCAATGGTACATCAAAGTAGACCAGAAACAACTAAAATTCCTGAAATAAAAGAGTATTTATCTTGGGGAAGTGGTCCAAGAGGTGGTCAAAATCTTATATTAGCAGCAAAAACAAAAGCTCTTCTTGATGGAAGGTTTCATGTTACAAGAGAGGATATAAATTTTCTAGCAAAAGCTGTGTTAAATCATCGTTTAATACTTAATTATCGTGGTCAAGCAGATGGAGTTACAACATTTGATTTAGTTGAGAAGTTAATTCAATACATGAAGAGAGAGGATTAAAGTTAAAAAGTTTTGGAGGTTTTGTTTATGAAAACAAAAATTGTTTTATTTATTGCAGTATCACTATCACTTATGTTTGTAGGATGTAAAAAAGAGGAACAGAAAGATTTGAAACAGGATACTCAGAAGCAGCAGGAGTCTACCCCCAATAAAAAAGATGTAAAAGTGAGAAAAATTGAGGGCATCAAAAAGGCTAATAGCCTAGAGAGTATCAAAAAAGTTGAAAACAGAGATTTAAAAGTATTAGAAGAGGCAAAAATAGAGAGAAAAGATGGTGCAACAAAAGTTGTTGTAACAGATAGAGAGCAACCTGAGGTTGATTGTGAAGAGATTTTCTCTCTTATGGTTAAAAATGAGGGAAAAGGAGAGGCTTTAGGCTATATAACAGAGGATTGTATATCAAATACAGAGTATTCTGAATCTATCACAGAGACTCTTGGTGTAACAATGAGAAAAGATAGTCCAAAAGCGATTGAGGTTTTATCACAACTTGAAAAAAAACAGGCTGACTATGTTTTAAAAAGAATGGAGACAATGTTAATTGACTCAAAAGAGGAGATGAATGAGCTTGTTACAAGTTTTAGTAAAGTTAAAGATAGTGAATTAAAGAAAAAAATCGAGAAAGATATAATAGAGTCAATAAAAAAGGCTTTTGCAACAGAGGTTGAGGCAGTAAAAGAGGATAGTAAAGATCCAAAATCCTTTACAGGAAAGTTTTCAGGAGCAACAGTTGGTGCAGAAAAAGATGGTTTTTATGTTACTTTAACAGATAAAACTGGTAAAAAAATGGTTTTTAAAGCAGCAGAGAATCCAGAGATAGCCTATTTTGATGAATCAGAAAAAGGTATTTATGTTGAGAATAAAGAGTTAGTTGGTTCACAGTTCACAATCTACTATAATACAGAGATGCAGGATGATGTTAGAGGAGAGAAAACTGCTGTTAATGTTTATATAAACAGTGAAGTTACAGAGTAGAGGAGGAATAAAATGAAAGAGGTTATGATAAGAGTCAGAATGAGTTCACATGATGCTCATTATGGTGGTAATTTAGTTGATGGTGCAAAAATGTTACAACTATTTGGAGATGTAGCAACAGAGTTACTAATAGATTTAGATGGTGATGAGGGATTATTCAGAGCCTATACATCAGTTGAGTTTTTAGCACCAGTTTATGCTGGAGATTATATTGAGGCAAAGGGAAAAATTGTTACAAAAGGGAATAGTTCAAGAACAATGGAGTTTGAGGCATATAAAGTGATTCAGGCGAAACCAGAGATAAGTGATTCTGCAGCAGATTATATAAATCCTCCAACTCTTGTTTGTAAAGCAACAGGAGTTTGTGTTACCCCAAAAGATAAACAGCGTAAAAATTAATATCTTTTTAAAAAACATAACCAAAAGTTACTCCAGGAGATATAAAAGGAAAATAGGTGTATTCTGAATCATATTGTTCAATTAATACACAGGCATCTATATTATATGATAAATATGTTTTTTCATCTAAAGATTGTTTATAACCAACTCCAGTTCCTAAAATAACAAGAGAATCTTTATGAACATAAACAATAGTTGGTAAAGTAAAGTGAAATCCATAATTTTTTTGAGAAAAATAGTAATCTATTGATGCTCCAACGATTAAATACTCGTTTTTATTATCTCCAAATTCAAAAATTGGAACAGTATTAATAGTTATATCAATATTATCAAAAATATTATAAGTTAAACCAAATCCAGAACCTTTTGAGACTCCTAAATGGACAGAAAATGATAAATCATTCCCATTATCACTATTTGCAAAAATATATTGCTGAAAAAATGTAAATAATATAATAATTAAATATATAAATCTCATAAACTCTCCTAAAATATTCTAAATATCAAATCCAATTCCAATAACAACTCCAGGAAAAAGATAAAAACTGTTTTCATCAATATTTTTAAAAAAATTTAGATGAAACTCACAAATAATCATTGGTGTTTTAAAATATTTAAACTTAAATCCTGCTCCAACTCCTCCACCATAAAAATTAAATCCATTATTATCACAAGTTTCACCCTCCATACAGCTATTACTAGTAAATGTTGGAAGTTTTGAATACATTATAGAGGAGATTATGTAAAACTCTGTTAATCTCTCTTTAAAAAGCTCTAAAATAAAAGATGTTTTAAGCTCAAAAAAGTTTTTATCATCATTGCCAGATTTTAAATAGAAAAAAGAGTTTCTTATTGTATTATTTTCAGATAATCTAATCTCTAAATATGGCCCGTTTGATGTATATCCACCAAAAATAACTCCAACCTCAAAATTATCTTCAGATGCCTTCATTATATCTGTAAAAATAAAAGATATAATAAAAAAACATAGTAAAACAAAATTTTTTTCTAACATAAACCTCCTATTTTATTATAAATCAAATAATAATAAAAATAGTTATAATGGAAATATATTTTTTGTCAAATTTTTCTATTTTTTGTCTCCAATCTCCCTCACCCCCATTTACTTCGTAAATTTCCCCCTCTCCACTACGTGGCGATGGGGTGAAAAGAAAAAAAGAAAAATAGTTTTTTCTTGCAGTGCATAAAAAGGGACCCCTAAAAATGCAGAAGCATTTTTTGGGAACCCTTAATACACTGTTCATTTATTATTTTAAATTTTAAAAGAACCCCCACCCTAAATCCCTCCTTATCACACCCTAAAAATGCAAAGCATTTTTAAGGAACCCGTTCATACGTGGAGAGGGGCTTAAAAATTAAGTAAAATCTTGATTTTATTTACTAAAAAAAGGAAAAAGAAAAGAGGGTTATTAAAAATAAAAAAATCTTTAGACATGAATTCAAGATTATTTGATTTTAAGAAAAATAT
>JAFGXH010000060.1 GCA_016936735.1 bacterium | reverse complement strand
TAGGTTAATCTTATATAATTACTCAAATTTTTATGTTTATTCTACATGGAGATAAATTTATTTAATATTTTAGAGTTGTTACATTTAAACACAGGTTATGACTTTAGAAATTATAAAAAAAGTACAATTAATAGAAGAATAAAAAAGGAGATGAAAAGGGTTAAAGTATCAACTTTTAATCAATATTATAAATATTTACAGGATAATCCAGACTATTTAAACTCTTTATTTAAACTTTTATTAGTACATGTTACTCAATTCTTTCGTGATTCAGAGGCGTTTGATATTATAGAGAACAAAGTTATTCCTCAAGTTGCAAAAATAGAGAAACCAATTATAAGAATATGGATTGCAGGGGTCTCATCTGGAGAGGAGGCATACTCAATTGCAATATTGTTAAAAAAATTTATACCAAACAAAAAGATAACTATTTTTGCAACTGATATTGATGAGATATCAATAAAAAAGGCACGAGATGGTGTATATACCATAACAAACAGAGATATTATTGAAAAAATAGAGCCCTATTTTGAAAAAATAGGGGAAAATAGATATAAAGCATCTCAACAATTAAGAGATATGATTGTTTTTTCAACACATAGTTTAATAAAAGATACCCCATTTTCAAAAATGGATTTTATATCCTGTCGAAATCTGTTGATATATTTTCAGGAGGAGATTCAGACAAAAGTGATAAAGATTTTCCATTATGCTTTGAATTCAGATGGCTATCTTTTTTTAGGAAATGCAGAATCAATTGGAAAATATGACTATCTATTTAGAGAGATTGACAAAAAATGGAGAATTTATCAAAAATTACCAGTCAAAACGGTTGTTGATGCCCAGATGTTTTTTTTCGATAGGAAAACATCTGAAAAAATAGGAAATACTCAAGATAAAAGGGTTAAAATGAATAATGAATTAAAATCTCTTATTGAAAAAAAAATAATATCATACATAAAACCAACTGCCGCTGTTATTAGTAAAAATGGTGAGCTACTTTTCTCTTGTGGAGAGATTAATAAATATCTTGAGATTCCATCAGGAGAACACTCCTCAAATATTTTTAATATGGCAAAAGAGGGAATGAAAATCCCAATAGCCTCTGCTGTTCGACGCTCTTTTCAACTAAAAGAGCGGGTTTTCTATAAAGAGATTTTTGAGGGAAAAGTTACAATAATTGCAGAACCATTTGATCATGAACCCTATGATGAGTTAATTATAGTTATATTTGAAGAGACAAATTTTAGCTATAAAACAGTACAACAATTAAAAGAGAGTATTAATCCAGATAGTGATGATGAGTATGTAAAAAAACTCGAAGAGGATTTAAAAAGCACACGAGAGTATCTTGAATCTGCAATTGAGGAGTTAAATGCTTTAAATGAGGAGCTTAGAACATCTAATGAGGAGCTTCAATCTGCAAATGAGGAGCAACAGAGTGTTAATGAGGAGCTTGAGACATCAAAAGAGGAGCTTCAATCAATAAATGAGGAGTTACTAAGTGTTAATTTAGAGCTTCAATTAAAAAATGAGGAGCTTGTTTTTTCTAAAGATTTATATCAAATAACAATTCAATCTTTAAAAGAGGGAATTGTTGTAATTAATAAAGACTACTCAATTGAGTTAGTTAATAACTCTTTTCGACATATGTTTAGGAATATTATTAAAGGTGGTGACATTTTAGGTAAATCTCTATTTAATATTTTTCCAGACTCAAGAGAGGAGTATGAGACACTTTTTAATACAGGAAAAGAGAGTTTTAAAGAGGAGATATACTCATTATCAAATAATAAATATATTTCAAAAACTCTATTTAATCCAGATTCATCTATTATTGATTCAAACATATATTTTAATGAAAAAATAGTTACACATACATTTAGAATACCAATATGGGAAAAAGACTCTATAATAAAAATAATAACTATTATAAGAGATGTTACAGAGGAGAAGAGATATGAAAAAGAGTTAATTGAGAGTAGAAGAATATTAGATACTTTAATGAATAACATTCCAGGAATAGTATATAAATGTATTAAAAGAGATAGTGGCCTATATTTTGATGTAATATCAAAAAGAGTTGTAGAGTTTACTGGTTACTCCTTTGATTATTTTGATAAAAAAAATATTACAACATTTGTTTCATTAATTCATCCAGATGATCGAGAAGAGATTTATCAGTATTTAAAAAAACTTAATGAAGTTAAAGAGACAAAAGAGTTTTCATTCTCTTTTAGAATAATAAATCTCAATGGTAGAATCTATTGGATTTTAAATCAGGGAAAAATAGTTACAGAAAATGGTGAAATATCTGTTGTTGAAGGGGTTTTAACAAATATTACAGAGCAAAAAAATATAGAGATTCAATTAGAGAATAATAAAGTAGAGTTAGAGAGTATTATAGAGGATAGAACACAAAAAATATTAATGATGAATGATGAGTTAAAACTATATAATGAAGAGTTAAAAGATATGAATAGTCGTCTTATGGATGAGGTTATCATAAGACAAAATGCAGAGGCTGAACTTAATCAATATAAGGATAGTTTAGAGGAGATTATATTTAAACGAACAATGGAGCTTGCAAATAGCGAATCAAAATATAGAGTTCTTTTTGAATCAACAAATGATGCAATTTTATTACTAGAGGACTCTATATTTGTTGAGTGTAATCAAAAAACCTCAGAGATATTTGGTTATCCAAAATCGGAGATTATTGGTAAAACCCCATACTATTTTTCTCCAACATTCCAAGAGGATGGCTCTTTATCTCTTGATAAAGCAAAAAAGTATATTTTAGCTGCCTATATGGGGGATACTCAATCTTTTGAGTGGCAACATCTTAAAAAAGATAGAACTATTGTTGATTGTGAAATAGTTCTTTTTCCTGTTGAGATTAAAGATAAAACCTTTTTACAAGTTATTATTAGAGATATTACTGATAAAAAAAGGGCAACAAAAGAGATTGAAAAAAAAGATTTACAGATAAAACAGATTATCTCATCTGTAGATATCAATATTTGGAGTGTTGATAATAAAGGTGAGTTTGTTTTTTCAGAAGGAAAAGGTTTTAAAATAATGGGAATAACTCAATCTGAGGTTTTTGGAAAATCTATTTTTGATGTTTACCAAAACTATCCATTAATAATCTCACAAATTCAAAGAGGACTTCAAGGAGAACGATTTGTTGATTATGCCTCAATAAATCATCTAGTTTTTCAGGTATATTATGAACCAATTTTTGATAATTTAAATAGAGTGATTGGATTAAGTGGAATCTGTGTAGATGTTACAAAACTTAAAACTATTGAAAAAAGAATTCAGGAGAGAGAGCAGGCTTATCATCTATTATTTACTCAGATGTCTAGTGCTTTTGGAGTATTAGAGTATAACTCTATAAAAGATGAGTTTGTTTTTTTAGAGGCAAATAGTATAATGTTAGATCATTTTGAGATAGATGATGGAGAGATTAAGGGAAAAAAATTTAAAAATACCTGTAAGGCTTTTGAACATACCTGTCTACCACACTATAAAGATGTTTTAAATTCAGGAGTTCCTAAAAAATTTGAACATCATTGCCCATATTATGATAAATATTTTCATATTGTTGCATATAGACCTCAACCTGGAAGAGTTGCATTTTTACAAGATGATATAACCTCAAGAAAAAAAAGTGAAGAGGAGTTACAAAAACAGCAAAAAATAGAGTCAATAGGTATTCTTGCTGGAGGAATAGCTCATGATTTTAATAATATTCTTGCTGCTATTTTGGGAAATGTCTCTTTTTTAAGAATAGATGGTGATTGGGGTAAAGAGCATACAAGTATATTACATGAGATAGAGAAAGCAACACTACAGGCAAAAGAGCTTACTCATCAACTATTAACATTTGCAAAGGGTGGAGATCCAATAAAAGAGGTTGCAGATATTGAGAGTTTAATAAAAGATACATCTCTTTTTGTGTTGAGAGGTTCTAAACTATCATGTAAATTTAGATTTTCTGAAAATTTTCCAGCAGTTGAGGTTGATAAGGCTCAATTATCTCAAGTTGTTCAAAATCTAGTTATAAATGCAATGCAGGCAATGCCTGAGGGTGGAAAAATAGAGATTATTGGAGAGATAAAATCTTTAGAAAAGGATAATGAGTACCATATTAAATCGGGAAACTATATCTCTGTTAAAATAAAAGATTATGGTATGGGAATTCCTGAAAAATATCTTACAAAAATATTTGACCCATATTTTACAACAAAACAGAGTGGTAATGGTTTAGGGCTTGCTATATGTTACTCTATTATAAAAAAACATAATGGTACAATAGTTGTTTTTTCAAAACTTGGAGAGGGCTCTATTTTTGAGTTTATTCTACCTATTACAGATAAAAAATTACTATTGGAGGAGGAGAAAGTTGTTTTTAATAATATTGCTAATAAAGGTAAAATATTAGTTATGGAGGATGAGGCTCCACTTATAAGATTGATTGTAAAAATATTAACAAAATTTGGATATGAGGCAAAAGCTGTAACAACTGGTGAAGAGATGCTTGTTGAGTATGAAAAAGAGTTTGAAAAAGGGGTTCCATATAACTTAGTTATTATGGATTTAACAATTCAAGGTGGTATGGGTGGTGAAGAGGCAATAAAAAGACTTCTTGCAATATATCCAGATGCAAAAGCAATTGTATCAAGTGGTTACTCAAATGATCCAGTAATGTCAAATTATAAAGAGTATGGTTTTAAAAAGGCTATACATAAACCATTTTTAACTGATATATTTATAAAATCAATTCAGGATGTTCTTAAATAGTTTTTTATTTAGAATTAATCTTTTTTAAAACTTTTTCAAAAACTAAAAAGATTAACAATATAAATATAGATAAAATAATTGATAAAAAAGTAAATATAAGCATTGCTAAATTATCATGCTGTGATTCAGGATTAAAAATAGCAAATAGAATTAATATTAATAAAATTACTCCAGCTATTTTAATTGATTTACCAATATTTTTTGGTTTATTATTAAAAAAATCTAGTAAAATAGTATAGATTAATAAAAATGGAATAAATATAAATAGGAATGCTGCAAAAATTTGAAAATCTATATTAATCATAACTATAAAAGAGATTATAAAAAACATTATATAGATAAAAAATATGAATATTTTTGATATAGTAGCAGATATTTTATATATTTTTTCTGTTAAAAAAAATCTAAATATAATAAAAAGAGAGAAAATAGTTATATCTGAAACTAAATATATCCATACATGAGCTTTTGAAAACTCTAAAATATCTCCATCATTTAGTGGAATAGAGAAATATATTTGAGAAAAAACAGTTATAACTAATGATAATATTATAAATATCACTCTTATAGTATCTGTTACTATTGAGATATAGTTAATTTTAAAACTATTATTAGAATCTTTTTCACTAATTTTTTTTATAGATTTTAACATAAGATATATTAATCCAAAAAAGGCTGGATAAATCAGAACTGATGGAGTAAGAGTATTTATTAATGTTGATAAAAAATCTCCCCAAGTAAATATAGTTATTGAGAAATAGATAGAGACAATAAAAGAGAATAGTATTGAAACTATTAAAGAGATTATAATAGGAATACCAATTCCCATTTCATAACTTTTTTTGATTTCAATATTTTGATCTATGTTTTTTTCTATCTGTTTAACTATTTTTTTCTGATTTAAATAGAATATAACTAAAGAGAGTAGAGCAATAATCATAGAATAAACTATAATTAATAGAATTAAAAATAGAATCGTTCCAACATTAAGTAGATAATCTATCTCTTTTTGAAATCTATAAATAAACATTGTAAAAGATTCAATAGTTGGAAAAATAAAAATAGAGATAGGAGTTAATAGTTTTAAATATATTTTTATGTTTCTCTCTTTTGGAAATCTATAAAATCCTAAAAAAGCTGTTATATAAATGGTTATTAAAAAAATAGCTATAGATTCAATATAAAAAAAAGATGTATTAAATGAGTTGAAATTAAACATAATAACCTCTAAAAAAATAGATTTTTCAAAACCGATAATTTATAGACGAGATTATATTTAAAAAGTTTTTAAAAATTAAATATTTATTGTAAAGCAAAATTTATAATAAAAAATAGCTCTACCTAATCTTTTTTATTTGTAATATTTATATTTAGTTTTCTTAACTCTCTGATAATAATGGAGATAGCAAAAAGAAGAATTGATATAATAATTCCCTGAAAAAGAATTCCAAAACCTGTTTCCATTTTATTTGGAATATTTTCAGCAATTAATGCACCCAAAAAACCAAGAATAGAGAATATAAAAACAACAATACTAAATATCTGAAGAGTATGATTAATAAATGTATTTCCATTCTCATCTACAGGGGGATTTTTAATATTTGTAAATCTTTTTTCCTCTTTTTGTTGAGATAGATTCTGTTCAATAAATGTTATACCAAGATTTTTATCTTCAAGTGATTCAAAAGAGATTTTAATCTCTTTTAGTTCTAATGTTTCACTATTTTGAAGAAGAAAATCTATAACTCCATCTGAATTTTTTATTGATCTAATTATGCCTCTACACTGTTCTAAAGATTCAACTATCTCATCACCTATTTTTAAAATAATATCACCAACTTTAAATCCACTTTTTTCAGCAATAGAGTCACTATTTACAACTGTTATAACAACTTTTTTCATAAAAATATCTCCATAAAAAAATATTAATCTTTGTTATAATATAAAATAGAGAAAAACAAAAGTTTTTATATTATTTATCTGTTTTTTTGAGGTTTTTTTAATAGAATTGCTAATTTTACTACTCTTGAGATAATAGAGCAGGAAAAATAGTCTTAAAATAACTTCATCTAAGAGTATTCTGAAAAAAATATTGTTTAAATGAAATCATCTAAGAATATTCTGAAAAAAATATAGTTTAAATGAAAATATCTAAGAGTATTCTG
>JAFGXH010000059.1 GCA_016936735.1 bacterium | reverse complement strand
GTTTTTTTGATTTTTTCTTATAATTCCTGTATAATATGCTTGAGAATTTGGAGGTTTAAAATGAAACTCTTTATGTTATCTATATTATCACTATTTATTTTAATGCTCTCTTGTAATGATCCAACAACACAAGAGATAGTAAAGCCACAAACCTGTTTAACACCAGATGACTGTTCTGATGATGAGATTTGTAAAAATAATGTATGTGTCAAAAATACAGTTAAACAGTGTATTACTAATTCAGATTGTGATACAGGTTATCAATGTGGAGATAATGGCTATTGTATTGAGATTATTACATGCTCAAATGATAGTGAATGTTTAGATGGTTATCGATGCAATTTGAATGGTTATTGTGAACTATTTATCTGCTCTAATGATGATGATTGTGGATCAAAAGAGATTTGTGAAAGTGGTTCATGTATTGTTGGATGTCACTCAACAGCACAGTGTGAAGTTGGAGAAAACTGTAATACAACACTAAAAAAATGTGAATCAGTTGCTGATTGTCGTTTAGATGGTTGTGATAATGGTTTAGTATGTAATCCAGCGACTGGAGTTTGTGAAGAGGATCAATCCTGCTATAGTGATTCAGAGTGTCCAAATGGTTTTAGATGTAATCTTGTAACAAATGATTGTGAAGAGATTATAATTGAGTGTAATATTGACTCTGATTGTGAAATAGGAGAGATTTGTGAAAACAATCTCTGTGTTGAACTACAGGGTTGTAGAGATGATAATGATTGTCTTGATTCATCAAAACCAGCATGTAATAGTGCAAGTGGAATATGTTATGAGTGTATGAGTGATTCTCATTGTACAAATGGTAATGGATGTGATTTACAAGAGCATACCTGCACAGCATCTTTAGGATGTGAAGCAGATTCCGATTGTGGTCTTAATAAAAAATGCGACACAACAGTTGAACCTCATCAATGTGTTAGTATATTTGATTGTACTATAGATAGTGATTGTTCTAATGGAATGATTTGTGAAAATGGAACTTGTGTATCAAGCAGCAATCCTTGTGATGGCGTTACCTGTTCAAACCATGGAACTTGCGTTAATACAAATGGTGTTGCAAGTTGTAACTGTAATACTGGATATCATGCAGTTGGTTTAACCTGTGTGGTAGATACAACAGATCCTTGTAGTGGTGTAACCTGCTCATATCATGGAGATTGTGTTAATACAAGTGGTGTTGCAAGTTGTGACTGTGATTCTGGTTATCATGCAGTTGGGTTAACCTGTGTTGTGGACTCTGCAACCTGTTCAGATGACTCAAATCAAAATAATAGTTATGCAACATCATTAAATATCACCCTTCCCCACTCTGCTCAGTACCATAGTTGTGCAACAGTTTATGACTATTTTAAAGTTACTTTAGGATCAGGTCAAAAAATAACAGCCTCAATAACAGGATTTACAGGTGATTTAGATCTTTTCCTAACAAATACAGAGGTATCAAGCCTATATTCATCATCTACAGGTGTTGTTGCAAGCTCAACATCTGCAACAGGAACAACAGAAACAGTAACATATACTGCAACTGCATCTCAAACATACTATATTGTTGTAAAACCATACAGTTCTACAACTGATACAAACTATACGCTATCTGCAAGTTTAGTAACAACAGACCCATGTTCAGGTGTAACCTGTTCAAATCATGGAACCTGTGTTAATACAAATGGTGTTGCAAGCTGTAATTGTGATACTGGATATCATGCTGTTAGTTTAACTTGTGTTGCTGATACAACAGACCCATGTTCAGGAGTTACTTGTTCAAATCATGGAACATGTGTTAATACAAATGGTGTTGCAAGTTGTAATTGTGATACTGGATATCATGCTGTTAGTTTAACTTGTGTTGCTGATACAACAACAGGTGGTGGAGTTGGAGCAGCCTGTGAAGATAGTAGTGATTGCGAAGGAACAGATGCTTTCTGTTCATCATATTCATCAAATGGCTACTGTACTGCAACCTGCACTATTGAAAATGCACCATGTTTAGATGGTGGAAAATGCTTCTACTTCAACTCAACCGATGTAAATGGTTACTGCTTAAAAACCTGCTTAGCAGACTCCTCTTGTGGTAGAGATGAATTAGTTTGCTACTATATGGATTCAACTTTTGGAAGTGCATGTTCCGAAAGATGTTATACAAATAGTGAATGTAACTCCGATTATTGTGATACATCAACAGGTCATTGTGATATTGAATATACTTCATGTGATGATGATCCTGTATATAACTCAGGTTGTGACTCAGGAAAAACCTGCTGGGATGATGGTGATGGTTATGGAACATACTGCTATCCTAATGGTGGAAAACTTAATGGAGAATCTTGTGAATATGCAGATGATTGTATAACAGGTTCTGGTTGTGTTGGTAATAGTTCAACTGGATACTACTGTAGAGAGTATTGTTACTATACTGCTAACTGTTCAACAGGAAGTTGCACACTTTTCAGTGATGAAGATTATGGATACTGTAAATAAAAATACTCTTTTTATCTCTAATCACCCCAAATAAATAGAACTTTTCAGATTTATTATATAAGTTAAACAATATCTACAAGCTCTCCAAGTATATTTTTTAGTAAATTTGCACTCTCTTGAGATGCTTTTTGAGCTATATCATAGGCTGGAGCTCTATCTAACATATTGATTTGAACACGATTTGGTTTTATTTTCTCAACAGCCTTTTTAAAAGCCTCAAACTCCTCTATTGTATCATTAAAACCCTTCAATAAAAGTATCTCTAACCAGATTTCACCACTATAAATCTCTCTAAACTCAACAAGAGAGTCAATAATTTTTGAAACAGATATTGATGATTCAGGAAGATCTATCTTTTTAAATGTTTTCTCTACTGCACTATCAAGAGATGGAACAACTAAATCTGCTTTCAGTAGACTATTTTGAACATCTTTTATACTCATTAATGTTGAATTGGTTAAGACTGCAACTTTTGTGTTTGTCATTTTTTTAATCTGCTCAATAATCTCACCTAAACCAGTATGAAGAGTTGGTTCTCCTCTTCCTGAAAATGTTATATAATCCAATTCAGTTGGATTAGAGATAAGAAAATCTTTTAACTCTTTCAAAACACTCTCTGTTGGAACCCACTCTTTTCTTTCAACTGTTTTTATTTTTGTTTTTCCAGCCTCGCAATATAGACAATCAAGAGAACAGACATTATCTGGCATTAAATCAATTCCTAATGATGTCCCAAGTCTTCTTGATTTTATTGGTCCAAAAATAGCAGACATACTATCTCCTTATACAATCTATTTAACTTTTAATAATAAACTATTTTTCTCTTTTCCTCTAGCTATATTTTTCTTTTTTTTTTATTTTAACTCCAATATCCCTCACCCCCTAACCCCCTCTCCACTACGTGGCGATGGGGAATTTAATCTTTTTCTTAATATTTATTAAATAAAATTAAAAACTATTATTCTTTTTCTTTTATTATAAATAAAAAAAAACAAGATTTTACTTACTTTTTAAGTCCTTCTCTAACTCTTTTACTCTTTTCTTTTTTTTATAAAAAGAAACGGTCAGTGAGCTTGTCAAACTGTATGGTGTAATCTCTTTTAAAAATCAACTTCATCAATTAAAACTAAATAAAATTTATAAAATTTTTTATAATCTCCAAACCATCTGGAGTTTTTTGCAAAACTCTCTGGTTTTTATTCCAATCTGGATGCTGATATGAATCAAAATAGCCCTCTGGATGTGGCATTAAGCCCAAAATATTTCTATTCATATTTAATAAACCTGCTCCATTAAAAACAGAACCATTAGAGTAATCGTTATAATATAATGGAATCAAACTATTTTTAAGAATAGCCTCCTCTGTTTTTTTATCTTTAAAAACTAATCTTCCCTCCAAGTTTCTTATAGGAAGCTCTATCACCCTTTTTTTAATATTTTTTAAAAAATCGGTATGGAGATTAAGTTTTACCCATCGATTCTCAAATCTGTTTGAGCTATTTTCTAAAAGTTGAGCAGTAATCTCATAATTGTTCTCTATATTTGGAAGAATTCCAAGTTTAGTTAATGTTTGGAATCCATTACAAACACCAATAATATATCTACTCTCTGCAAATTTTTTTAAATCATCAAAAAAACTCTCTCTAACTCTTTGGGCTAAAATAGTTCCACTACCTAATTCATCACCAAATGAGAATCCTCCAGAAAAATGTAGAGCATCAAACTCAAAAATAGAGCGTCTCTTTGAGAAAAGTTTAGACAAATGAATAGTTTCAACATCAAGTAAACCAATCTTTTTATATAAAGCCTCTGTCTCCTCTTCACAATTTAGACCAAACCCAGATAATACAGCAACTTTTTTCAAAATATCCTCTTAATACTATAATAAAATAGAGATTTTTGTTTAAAAAAATAGATTCTCTATCTATTTTTTTTGAATAGTTACATATTTTTTTCTTTTCCCCTCACCCCCTAACCCCCTCTCCACTACGTGGCGAGGGGGAATTTAATCTTTTTCTTAATATTTATTAAATAAAATTAAAAACTATTATTCTTTTTCTTTTATTATAAATAAAAAAAACAAGATTTTACTT
>JAFGXH010000058.1 GCA_016936735.1 bacterium | reverse complement strand
TTATAATAAAAATTTTTAAATATTAAATTTTTGTTTATTTTTAAGGTTTTTTATGTTAAACTTAAGTTATCTTTTTATCTGAAGGAGAAAAAATGAAAAAAGTTATCTTTATCACTCTTGTTGCAACTTTCTTATTTGCTGGCTGTTCAAAAAGTAAAGAATCACAATGTGATAGTGCTATGAGCCATATGATGGGACTTCTTGAAAATGATCCAGATATGAAAAAAATGGGACCTGAAATTATGAAAAAAATGAAAGAGGGTTTTGAAAAAGAGAAAGATAAAAGATTAAAAGAGTGTGTTGAGAAATTTGATCAAAAAGAGGTTGATTGTATTATGGGTTTAAAATCTCTTAAAGATGCAGGAAAATGTAATCTTAAAAAATAGATTTTAAAGTTTTCTCAATCAAAAAAAAAGCCCCTGAAAAGGGGCTTTTTTTTATTCTTAACTCTTGTTTAAGATTAGAAATTCATTTTGAAAGCAACATTTAAACCAAGAGCTGTAACTTCTTCAAGGGCTTTAATAGGAAGACCATATGATAATCCTGCATCAATTCCCATTTTATCATTAAACATCATTCCATATAACACATGAAGATTATATGTTCCATCCATAAATTCACCATCACCTTCAAAATCTGGTGCATGATACATTAAACCAGCTTTTACATAGCTCATTGCATTTAATTGATATCCACCAAAAAGACCAAAAGCTAATGTCATTGTTTTTGCATAGTCATCATTTTCAAGACCCATATTGAAATTTACAACAACATCCCAAAGAAGTTGAGAGTTTTCTGAACCAAAAATCAATGTTGCACCAAAATTAATTGCCTGTTTGAAGTTAGCATCACCATCAGCATCACCACCATAAATTTCCATAAAAGGAAGTGCTAAATATGGAGTTGCAGTAATTCCAAATTTTCCCATTGATTTACTATAGGTGAACCCAAGATATGGTGAACCAAACATTTTGGATTCAGATGTGTCACCACCCATAGTAACACCCAATACTTCAACTTTGTCCATCGATGTATTTTTCATATCAAATACAGGTAATGCTAATGTAACATGCATTTCGTCAGTAATACCATAGCTGAAATTTAAACCAGCACCAGTATTATTAAAAGACATGAAAGGACTTGCTTGACCAAGACCAAAACTTGTAACATCTACAGCATCAGAACTCAACATTGAAAAACCAGCATTAATACCAGCCTGCATTTTTTTAGCACCAAGTGCATAACGAGTTTTAGAAGGAGCAACTTCTTGAGCAAAAAGAGAAGCAGAAACTAACATTGCAAAAACAAGAATCAAAAGTTTTTTCATTAAAACCTCCACATAAAAAAAAATAGTAACCATTAGACGTAATGCTAAAGAAAAAATTCAAAAAAAATTTTTATTTTTTAAATTTTTTCTTAAAAAAACATAAATAAAAAAAGAAAAACTTAAAATAAATTTTTCTTTGATAAATCGGACTTAAAACAGAAGAATTATAGTCACTCTTTTTTTGTTGTCAATACATTTTAGATAAAATTTTTCACAAAAAAAACTATATAAAAACTCTAAAATATAAAAATATTTTAGAAATATAGTAATTATACTCTATAAACATAATTCAAAAAAGAATATTTCAAAAAATATTCTCTTATTTTAATATTTAAACACCAATAAACATAAAATCTGTTACCAAATTAAATATTTATTCAAGTATAAATACAAAAAACTCTACTCTCAAAACAAACTATTTTAATTTTTTAACTAAATATATAGAGTTTTTTAAAAAATCAAAATAAAAATCAACCTGAGCCAATATCCCTAATTTCTCATCTAAATCTAACTCAAATATATCTAAAAAGTCAAGTTTTTCTTTTATCACTAGTTTTTTATATGATTTTGTATATTTTAATTTTTTTTTCTCTAAAAAAATATTTTCTCTTTTTTTAATACAACTCCAACATCTGTTTTGACAAGCCTCTGAATCGCTTCTAAAAATTTTTGAAAGTGTTTTATGTTTACAATCTACCCCAAAAAAATAGATTAATAGTTGTAAAAAATCGCTCCATAACTGCTCTAAACTATTTTTAAATGCATATTTTATAGCCTCAAATTTTGTGGAATCCACACTATACGACAAAATGTTATAATCTATATTACCATTTTTTTTGAGGAGGGTTAAAATATCTAATATCACTTTTTTAGACTCAAATCTCTCTAAAAAAGAGAGATTTATAGAGTTTTTATGTTCCAATAAGATATCCAAAACAGTCTGTAATTTAGGATAATATGATTTTTTGTTTAATATATTATACTCAATAATTGGTGATATAAACTCCTCAACCCCATTTTGCAATATTGCAATAACAAATAGTTGTTTCTCTATTGGAGTATCAAATTTTGTTGATTTATCCTCCAGTTTTTTAAAAAATCTCTCAATTTCAGTTTTAAAATCTATTGATTTTAGAAATTTATACTCTCTTAAAATATCCTCAAAACTTATCCAAATAGTTGCATCAGAAACATCACCATCTCTTCCTGCTCTTCCTATCTGCTGAACATAATCCTCTATTGTTAATGGAATTGATAAATGATGGATCTCTCGTATATCTGGTTTATCAATACCAGTTCCAAATGCAGTTGTTGCAAATACAGATAAAATCTCATTTTTTATAAATTTTTTATATGTCTCACTTTTTATATATTTTGGAGCTTTTGCATGATAATATCCAATATTATTAAATTTAGGTTTTAAATGAAAATAGTATTTTTCAACCTCACTTCTTGCAGTTGAATATAGTATTGATGGAGTAGAGTTAGTAAAATTTGAATAAAAACTCTCTTTTTTTTCCCTCTCTGTTTCAAAATACTCCACCCATATTCTTAAATTTTTTCTTTCTGGAGAAAAAGAGAATACTCTATCAAAACTATATGATTCTGTTATATCTTTATAGATTTTTTCAGAGGCTGTTGCTGTTAATGCTATAAATTGCGATTGATATTTTTTTAAAAGAGGGAAAAAATCTCTATAAGATGGTCTAAAAGATAGTCCAAATTGGGTAAATGTATGAACCTCATCAAATGCAATTAATGATGGAGAATTTATTGATAAAAATTTTTGAAAACTTTTTGAAGCAAATTTTTCAGGAGATATAAACAATATTTTTATATTTTTGATATTTGACAAAATATATTCAATCTCCTCTTTTTTTTCATAAGATAGATACTCTGCTGAGATACCTCTATTTTTCAATTGAGTAACTTGATCCTCCATTAAAGAGATTAGTGGAGATATAACAAGTGTAAAAGAGCTATATAGAAGTGCTGGAATTGTATAAAACATAGATTTTCCACCACCTGTTGCAAGTAAAATTAAAACATTCTCTTTTTTTTCAATAATCGATTTTATTGGCTCTACTTGATGTTCTCTGAAATTAGAGTATCCAAAATACTCAAATAGAGTTTTTTCAGCATCTTTTAAAGTTAACATTCTATTTCACACTCATATAACAAAAAGATATCTGCATTATAAGTTAAAAAGATATAATATTTCAAAAAAAACTATATTTTATATGAAAAATATGTTAATAATTTGAATGAGTAGAGAGGTTAAAGAATGAGCAAATTTGGAAAATATAGATTGCTAACAAATATTGGTCTTGGTGGTATGGCAGAGATTTGCCTTGCTAAAGAGGAGGGTTTAGGCGGATTTGAAAGATTTGTTGTAATTAAAAAAATTCTTTCACACTATGCAAATGATGATAAATTTATTAAAATGTTTTTTGATGAAGCAAAATTAGCAGCTCAACTTAGTCATCCAAATATTGTTCAAATTATAGAGTTTGGAAAACAAAAAGAGAACTATTTTTTAGCAATGGAGTATATTGCTGGAGCAGATATAGAGAAAATAATGTCGAAAACAAAAATTCCAATTGAGTTTTGTTGTGAAATTATTGCTCAAGCAGCAGAGGGATTACATTATGCTCATACTAAAACAGATATAAAGGGAGAATCTCTTCATATTGTTCATAGAGATGTATCTCCTCAAAATATTTTAGTTAACTATAGTGGAAAAGTTAAAATAGTTGATTTTGGAATTGCAAAGGCAACATCTCAATCAAATAAAACAAGAACAGGTGTAGTTAAAGGGAAATTATCCTATATGTCTCCTGAATATCTAACAGGAAAAGGAATAGATCATCGTTCTGATATTTTTGCTTTAGGGGTTTTGCTATATGAGATGACAACAGGAAAACGACTATTTAAGGCAGACTCTGAGTTTCAAGTTATTAAAATGATTGTTGAATGTAATATTGAAGCACCAGAATCTATTATTCCAAACTATCCAGAGGAGCTATCAGGAATTATTGCAAAAGCATTGCAACCAGATGTTGAAAAAAGATATCAAACAGCTCATGAATTACGAATAGCCTTAAAATCTTTTTTAAAAAGTTTTACATCGGTTGATGCAGTAGATACACTCCTTTCAACTTGGATGAAGGAGACTTTTAAAGAGGAAATAGAGAGTTTTCAGAATGAAATTATTGAGATTCAGAAAAATTTTTCTGAAGTTGAGGATAAAAAAGAGCTTGAAAATAACCTACTCTCTTATATGGGAAACTTAATTAATAACGAAAAAACAGTTATTCTAGAGGAGAATCAAAATAGCACTAATAGCTCCTCAAATAACAATGAAAACCAGAAAATAATTAATGATAATCATAAAAAAAACAGTAATATAAATATTTCGGAGCCAATAAACTCAGATTTTGATTTTAAAACAGTTATTTTAGATGAAGATGAAGATGATAGTATTTCAGCTTTTTTAAAAGAACATAAAAAAGGGAGTGATTCAAATATTGAAAATAGTATAAATAGTGAAAATATAGTTGAAAACTCCTCAAGTTTTAATTTTCTATTCTTTTATTCTCTATTTTTAACAATTTTAGTAACAGTTATTGTAGCACTAATTCTTTTTGGCTTTATAGATATTCATTTTAATTTTTAAAAATTATCCCATCTAAAAATAATAGATGGCCATTAATAAAATATTTTATTACATAATATCAAAAAACACTTTAATTTTTTTTGAAAATCTGTTAATAGATTATATTGGATTCCTATTAGAGGAGATTGTGAAAGGAAAAACTGATTGCTATAAATTTTTGTTATTTTTATTATCAAAAATATCAAAAGACCCATTTCATCTTGAGCGTGTTGCAATAAGATCATTTTTAAGTGTTACCACAAAAGATGAGGAATTAATACTTTCAAATTTTATAAAAGATGGTACTCTTTTTTTACAGGGAGAGAATTATCAACTACAACAATCTCTATCTGAATTAGAAATAAAAGATATAATGAAAAAAAATTATGACTCTATTGCTGATTTTTATTCAATATTGCCTTTTGATACAAAAAAACGGGGATTACGACAAATACTTCTATTTGAACCATCAATTTCATCCCCTTTTTTTGAAAAAATAAACCAAATCACAATAAAAAAAATAGAGTCCAATTTCAATGAATGGGATGTTCATGCATCATTAAAACTACTTAATAGTTTTTATCAACACTCCTATAGTTCATCATTTGAACTTTTATCCTCTTTAATTAATACCATTTCACCAAAAATTCAAAAAGAGTCTCAGAAAAAAAACTCTTTTAGAATGAAATATTATGAGAGAATTGTAAAAGAGATGTTTGATCTATTTGTGAAAATTCCTATTGAACCAGAGCCTTTTTTTGATTTAATTTGTAATAATTTTATATATTGTCCCCAAACATTAAAAGGTAGATTTTTAGAATTAATGAAAGATAAAATTCACAAATCATTTGCCTCCTCTCAAAATCAATATTGGGAATCACAAAATAAAATTATTGATAAAATATCACAATGGAATGAGGAGGAGTTATATTTTTTATCTCCTATTGCAATAGAGATTACTCGAGAGATACTAAAACCCTCTTTCAAAAGTTATGAGATATTTCAAACAGAATTGGTTGTTCCTGTAACAGTAGAGACAAAAAAAATTCGTAGTAAAACAATTAATTTAATTAAAAACTTTTATCATAAAACATCTTTATTAACAACAAAAAGGGAGTTTTTACAGGTTCTTGAAGGAGCCACATACACATCTCATGTTCAACAATATGATTCAGAAATTAAAGAAATTCTTTTTGAAAATGCAAAAATTTTAATTGATTTTTATATTGAAATTCTTGATGATTCTCCATTTAAAATAAAAAAAGAGATTGAAGAACAGACATATTGGATGGAAAAAAGGTTTAATAAAGATAAATCTCTAGATATTACAACTCTCTATTCAAAACTAGAGAATGATAAAGAGTATCAAATATTTAAAATTTTTGTTGGAGGGGATACAGAGATTCATCCAACATTAACAATACAACAAAGAAGAAAATTGAGAGCAGAAAGTATTGATAAATTTATACAAGAGATTAATGAGGAAAATTATATAAAATGGGAAAAAAGAGCTCTTGTTATTGCTAGTAATTATAAACAGGAGGATACTCAAGATTTTTTCTATTTTTATGAATTTCTTTTCAAATTAGGTCAACAAAAAGTGAATATATCCCTACAAATAATATCAAATTTAGAGGATAATCCTATATTTACACCATTTCTTGCCTATTTTCTTGCAGGAGTTTACCATAGTTCTCAAAGAGGTGATGCTTTACTAAAAGTATCAGAGTTAATTAACAAAAAAAAGTTTAATGCTGTTATTATACAATTTTTACAATACACAAATTTAGTAAAACAGGATTGGTTTGAGAAAATATACACAAATGCAATTACAACAGCAGATTTTCCTATTTTAATCGATTTATTAACTTTAATATCATCTAAAAACAGCTATCTTGAAAGTGGAAAATCTCTTTTTCTAAGTATAATTCAATTTCTCTCTGCAAACAAAAATACTCAATGGATTCAGAAATTTTGGTTTCAAAAAAAAGAGATTCTAGATGTGTTAAATAGTTCTGAAGTCTATTCTCTATTAAGGGCATTTTATGAGATTCCAAATATAACAATAGAGACAGAGGAGATTCTATTTTTAATATCTAAAAATTATCTAAATGATGTTATACTTTTTTTTAAATGGAGAATATTTGAAAAAGAGTATTTACCTGAGTTTGATGAATATGAAACAATTCCCAATCGTTTTCAAAAGTTAAATCTACTATACTCAACACACAAAAAAGAGATTTTAGATGCAATATTACTATATTTTGAAAATGAGGAGATTTCTCATATAAAAGATGTTATAAAACTTCTTCATGCTTTTTCACCAAAATTTGATTTTTATATCATTCCATTTTTTAAAGAGAGCTTCTCTAATAAAAAGAGCTTTGAAACATTTCTTTTCCATATTTTAGATACATATTCAGATCAAATATTTGAATCACATCTATTACAAACAGTTCTTTTTGAGTTTGTAAATATAAATGAAAAATGGGAGGAGATTTTTGAGATTTTATCTAAAAATGATTGGGCAATAAGTGAATATGGAGTTATGGAGGAGTATTTTGAAAAAAAACGAAAATTAGATGATTGGAAAGTTAGTTCAAATGAGACTGTTTTAAAATTTATAGTTGAATATGAAACATATTTGGATTATAAAATAAAGCTATATAAAAGAGAGAGATAACCATATCTTATTAAAATTCTATAAACTCCATTAGATATATTGAACCAGTTACTATAATCATATCATTATCATTCTGAATCATTCTTTTGGCTATTGTTAAAGCATTTTGAGGATTTTCAGATATAGTTATATTTTTAAATTTTAAACTATTATCTAACTCATTTTTTAATAACTCTATCTCTGCAGCACGTTCAACAGGTGGGGTTGTTATAATTATAGTTTCAGAAAATTCTGCTATTTTCTCAAGCATTTCTGAATAGTTTTTATCTTTCATTACACCAAAAATAGTTATTTTTTTTCTATCTTTATATAGTTTTTTTAGTGATTGGGACAAAACATCAACCCCTTGTGGATTATGTGCAACATCTCTTATAATGAGTGGTGATTCTGACATTATCTCAAATCTTCCTGGCCAATATGCCTTAGATATTCCTTTTATTATTATATCCTCTGTTATATTAGGAATAATCTCAATAGACAATGCAATTGCTATTTTAGAGTTTATTTTTTGATACTCTCCTTTTAAAGCCCGTTTATCAAGATTTATTTCAAAATTTTTGTAAAACCAAATATTCTCATTTTCAGATATTTTAGATTCTGATATATCAACAACAACTGCATTTTTCTCCTTTGCAATTGAGTTTATTATATTTGTTGCTTTTTCAGACATCTCTCCAACAACAACAAATTGATTAGTTTTTATAATACCAGCTTTTTGAATCGCAATTGCCTCAATTGTATCTCCAAGATATGATGTATGGTCAAAATCAATTGATGTTATTGCTCCATATTTTGCATTAATAATATTTGTTGCATCATATAATCCACCCATTCCAACTTCAAGAATAATATAGTCTGGATTCTCTTTATAAAACCATAATAGAGCTGCAAGTGTCATATATTCAAAAAATGTTATAAAATGGTATGGATGTCTATTTTGATACTCATCAACACTATTTTTCAATTCAATCAATATCTGTTCTAACTCTTTTTTTTCAATAAATCTTCTATTACAATAAAAACGCTCTGTAATATCATTGATATGTGGAGATGTAAAAACCGCTACTGAGTATCCTGCAGATTCTAATATTGATTTTAGAAATGCTGTTGTTGAACCCTTTCCATTTGTTCCAGCAACATGAATAATTTTTTCAGATGGAGTATATATTGAAAATTGATCATAAAACCCCTTTATTCTATCTAATGTTGGAACAATACCTTTTTTAAAATGTTGTTGATACATATACTCAAAAATATCCATAAATAGGCCTTAAAAAGTGTGAATTTAATAAATTAAAAGAGGAATAAAAATTTAATCTACTCCTCTTTTTTTATAAAATTATTTTTTGTAAAAATATTAATTAAGATCTATCATCATCCATTGATGGATATGATTTAATTGTTTCTCTTGCCTCAATCCAAGCTCGTTGCAAAATCCAAGAGACAGAACGATCTAATCTAAGAGCCTCTTTTTCCATCTCCTCAATAAAATCCTCTGGTAAATAAAAACTACGCTTCCTTTTATCTGCCATAATATCCTCCTAAATAGTAGTTGTAAACAACTCTGCTATTATATCTTAAAATGTAGGATAGTTCAATATTTTTTATTTGAAATTTATGATTTTACTAAGAGTATTAATATGCATAAATAATTATTAAATTTTATTAAGCAATATTTCAATCTCCTTGGATTCCAGAGTAATTAGATTCTGTTGCAACTCCAAAGTCAGTTAAATCTCTGCCTTTTGCTGCCATATTTTTAACACCAATCTGTCTATCAGAGTCAACTTTTCCAGAGAGAGCATTGTTTGAAGTTGTAAAAAGATCTCGTATATTATCACCAAAAAAAGTTACAACTCCAATAGCTGCAATTCCAATTAGAGCAACAATTATAATATATTCTGTCATCCCTTGACCCTCTTCTTTTCTCATATTGGATACTAAACTCTTTTTCATAACCATACCCTCACCATCTGAATACATTATAGTTTTATTTTTAAAAAATGTCATCGGTCAACTAGTGGATAAATTGAAATACTACAAATTATTTACAATTTATACAAAAATTACTACAAATGAGGTTAAATATATTTTTTATAATTTATTGTAGAAAATATATTTTTTAAATATTCATAGAGAAAATTTACTAAAACAAAAACAAACAATTGAAAAAAAAACAGTTTACATGTTATTATCTCCTATTATTTTGGGAGATTTAATGAAAAATGGAAATATTATTATTGGTGGTATTGGAAAGAATATTATAAATATACTTGATAGACTAGACAAATCTTGGAAAATTACTGTTATTGATAAAAATAAAAAAAGATTGCTAGATCTATTGGATATCAGAAAAAATATAACAACAATTGAAGGAGATATTGCTAATATTCAAATTCTTAACAAAGCAAATATTGATAAAGCAAATGTTTTAATAATATCTACAGATGATGATAGTTTAAATCGGGAGATATCTTTAACAATTCGCTCTTTATATCCAGAATTAAAAATATTTTCAATAATGAAAGAGGTTAAAAATAGAGTTGAATTTAATGAAAACTCAATTGAGGTTGTTGAAATAGCTCCAATTATTAGCAATCTTATTTTAAATAAAATTGAAAATAGAGTCTCTATTGCAACAAATATTGGTCTTGGAAAGGGTGAAATTGTAGAGGTTACACTCTCTGGAACCTCTAAAATAATAGGTAAATCCTTAAGGGATATACATCCTAAAGAGTGGGTTGTAGGTGCAATTTATAGAAATAATGAGCTTATTTTACCTCATGGAGATACTATTTTTAAAGAGAATGATAGCTTATTAATAATTAGTGACCCTAAAAAAATAAACTATATTGCTGAATCAATTTCAGTTGGAGACTACCGTTTTCCACTTCAATTTGGTAATAATATTATGGTAATTTTATATCCATTTTCAAATTGGAAAACAACAGTTGATGAGGCTAATTATGTTTTTCAAAATTTTCATGCAAAAGAGATAAATTTTTATCTTCTAAACTATAATCAAAAAATAGCTTTTAATGAAGATCTAAAAAAAGAGTCTATATTATATATAAAAACCATTTTAAAAAATAGAGAAAGCTTTGTAAAAATTTTTACTGAAAATTATGAAATCTCTCAAATAAAAGAGTTTTATGATAGTGGAAATTATGGTCTTGTGATAATACCAGATGAGAAATTCTCTTTTTTAAATAAGCTTGGAAAAAAAACAGTAACAACCCTATTTTTAGATTTTATTACATCTCCACTTTTAATCTCAAAAGGAAAACTTCCATATCAAAATATTTTGATATCAGATAGAGAGATAAAATCTCCATTAAAGGGAATTGAGATTGCAATAAATATATCTAAAAAAGGGAACTCAAAATTAACATCTATTTTTATCAAAGAACCAGAGTTTTCAAATAGCTCCATAGAGATTACAGAAAGTAATAAAATAAAAAAAGAGCAGATAAAACTAATGTGTGAAAAGTATAAATCAGATTTAATAAATAGTATTGATATTGAGGGAAATCCAATTAGAGAGATTAAAAAGGTGGCTAAAAACTATGATTTATTAATTATAGCTCAAAAAAATAATAATCAATCAACTTTTTTTCATCCTTCAGAAAATCAATATTTAATGCATAAATCAAAAACATCTGTATTAGTTTATAATTTTTGTGAGGAGATTTGAAAGAGATACATGTTTATAATTTACTAATTATCACAATGGGAGCCTTTTTAGTTCCCATTATTGCCTCTAAAATAAAAATTCCCACAGCTGTTGCTGAGATTTTATATGGAATTTTAATGGGAAAAAGTGTTTTTCATTTGGTAAAATTGGATTCAAAAACAGTATGGATATCATTCTTGGCAGATTTTGGATTTATGATTCTTATGTTTCTGGCAGGACTTGAGATAAATTTTTCAGATTTAAAAAAAAGTGGTATTAAATCACTATTTTTACCAATTGCAACATTTTTTATAACATTTTTTATATCAATAGGCTTTGTTTTATATTTTGATCTCTCATCATATATGATTTTCATCCTTACAGCAACAGGAGTTGGTCTATTAATTCCTGTTTTAAAAGAGCTAAAAATAGATAAAGAGAGTATTGGAAAAGAGCTATTTATATTTGCTCTTATTGCAGAGTTATTAACTCTTATTGTTTTTACATTTTTTGAGATGTTTCAGCTTCATGGATTTTCCATCAATCTATTACAGATACCAATTATGATTTTTGTTGCAATTCTTTTCCTTAAATTAATGTACCTTTTAAGTTGGTGGTTTCCAGATAAAGTAGCTCATTGGATTCACTCTGAGGATTCTAAAGAGAGTGGATTGAGAATGTCTTTTGCCCTTATGTTTGTATTGGTATTTTTTGCTTTATTATTTCATGTTGAGCTTATTATTGGGGCATTTATTGCAGGGATGGTAATTGCATTTACATTTAAGGAGAGAGAACAGCTTGAGAAAAAAATATCTGCAATGGGTTATGGTTTTTTTATTCCAATATTTTTTATGAATGTTGGATTTAATTTTCATATAAACTCTATTATGGAGAAAAGGACTATTTTACTATTTTTTGAACTACTTCTATTGGCTCTTATTGTAAAACTTTTATCCTCAGTAGTATTAGTTTTAAGAGGTATATCCTTTAGAAACTCCATTGCATCTGGATTTATGTTTGCTGCTCCACTAACTCTATTAGTAGCATTTGGAATGATTGGAGTTAGGCTAAAACTTATAACAGTTGAGGAGAATAATGCGATTATTCTTTTATCAATGGTAGGAGGAATTATCTATCCAATTCTATTTAAATTAATTTATAAAAAGGGATAAATATATGTTTGATTCATTAGGGAAAATAGGCTTTTGGAAAACTGTATT
>JAFGXH010000057.1 GCA_016936735.1 bacterium | reverse complement strand
ATAGGTGATTTTTAATTTTTTAAATAAACTCTAAACAACTTGATTTTTTTCTTTTTATTTAGGATAATAGAGTGAATGTGTAATATATGTTTTTAGGAAAATAGAAAAATGTATACTGTTTTAGATAATTCATGTTCTATAGCCAATTCAATTGAGTATTTTTTGGAAAAAATTCGTTCTCTATCTGGAGATATTTTTTTTTCAGAAACATCTAAACTAATAGGTGAAATAACTAAAGCAAACTCTGTTTGGATAGGAGAGTTATCTAAAAATAGAGAAAAAATCACAACATTATCCTATTATCAAAATGGAGTAGAGGGAGCTAATTTCGAATATTTTATAAATAATACACTCTGTGAAACTGTTTTAGAGTCAAAAAAAGCCTTAATGATAGATTCAGAAGAGAAAAATTTAAAACAAAATAGCAATAATCTATTTTTTAAAAAATGGACAATCAGCAATTATATAGGAGTTCCTCTTTTTAACTCTAAAAAAGAGGTTATTGGAGTTATTGTCACTATTTTTTCACAAAACAGTGAACAAATATATAAATATAAACTATTTATTGAGATAATATCATCATTTTGCTCTCAAGAGCTTGAAAGTATTGAGAGAAAAAGAGAGTTTAAATATCAAGAACAACGTTTTTATGATCTTTTTAACTCAACACCAATATCTATCTGGGAATTAGATGCATCTCTTTTCAAAAAAGAGATGGAGATGATAGATTTATCTCTATTAGATGAAACTGGAGTGTTTAATATTATTCAATTAATAAAAATCACTGCAATAAATAATTATACACTTTCAATGTTTAAAATAGACTCTAAAAAAAATTTTATCAAAAAGTTAAGCACCCTATTAACAGATGATTTCATCAAAAAAACAGTGAAATCTTTTGAGTTATTAAAAAATAATATCTCTAGCTATGAGTTTGAATCAACTCTTAAAAATAGTTTAAATGAGACTATAAATATTCTGATAAAATGGGAAATATCATCTTTTTCAAATGATAGTTGGGATAAAATTATTATTGTACTTCAAGATATAACAGATAAAAAAAATTATGAATTAAGATTAAGACAGTCTGAAAAAATGGAGGCTGTTGGTATGTTAGCAGGCGGAGTTGCTCATGATTTCAATAATCAGTTAACAGCTATTTTCTCTTTTGCAGAGATATTAAAAGAGGATTTAAAAGATTCTCAACAAATTAAATATGTTGATAATATATTAAGTGCATCAACAAGAGCATCCGATTTAATCGACCAACTATTAATGTTTTCAAGAAAAGGGGAGGCTTTATTTATATCTATTGATATTGACAATATAATATCTGAGACAATTGAACTATTAGAGCGGAGTATTGATAAAAAAATAGTTTTAAAACATGAAAAATCAGATTTAATTACCCCCATACTTGGTGATTCAACAATGCTTCAAAATATGCTTTTAAACTTAGTTATAAATGCAAGAGATGCAATGCCAAATGGAGGTGAAATATTAATAAAAACAGATACTATCAATATTGATGATAAATCTAGTTCTTTTATTGAAAAAGAGATTATTAATTTTGGAGAGTATGTTAAATTAACCATAAAAGATAATGGATTAGGAATAGATAAAAAGATATTAAATAATATTTTTTCACCATTTTTTACAACCAAAGAGCCTGGAAAAGGAACTGGATTAGGGTTATCAGCTGTTTATGGAACAGTTAAGAAGCATAATGGATTTATTAAGGTAGAGAGTGAATTGGGAATAGGAACAACTTTTAATATTTTTTTCCCAACAAATAGAAATCTTTCTCCTAAAATTATTGAACAAAAAAATGGTTCTAAAGTTTTTCCTAAAAAAAGCTATACAATACTATTAATTGATGATGAAGAGCTTGTCTATAAAGCAACATCAGAGATATTAAAACGTGTTGGATATAGTGTTATGATATGCACAAATGGAGAGGATGCTATGGATTATTTTAATAGATATGAGTCCTCAATAGATTTAATTATTCTTGATATGATTATGCCTGTAATGAGTGGAAAAGAGGTTTTTTCACTAATAAGAGAGCATAATAAAACAATACCTATTATATTTTCATCTGGATATCCAATTGATAAAGAGGAGCTTTTGGGTTATGGAAAAAATGTATCCTTTATTCAAAAACCCTTTAAAATATCGGAGCTTTCAGAGAAAATAGTTGAAATATTTAACTAAAATTCATCTTTTTATTAATAATAACTACAAAAAAGATATTATTTTACTTAGTACTTGAAAAAATATATAAAAAAGATATTATATTATCTGTATTTTATTGTGTATTTATTCCTTTTAAAACTTTAAATAATCAGGGAATTTATTTATGGTAGAACTTTTTGAATTTTTATTAAAAGAGCCTATTGTTGTGAATCAATCGGAATATGCTATTATTGAGAATCAAAACTACATTCATGAACTACTAAAAGAGCTTCATGAAAATAAAAAAGGGATTACAATTGTGCTTGGAAGTGTAAAAAAAAATTTTAAAACATTTATTGAGTCTCTTGGCATTAAAGATAAAAGCAGATTTTTTGAAACAGATTATATACCATTTATAAATCTATACAAAAATAGATTTTATACAGAAAGAGTTGTTGTAGTTTTTAGATATGATGATATTTTTTATGGATTCATTCCAACATTTGTAACATTTTCTCCAAAAAATAGTGGCGTTTTTTTCCAAATTCCAACAACACTTTATAAACTTCAAAGAAGAAAATTTGTGAGAGTGTCTCAATCATTATCAATGCCCATAACAGTTCAAATTGCTCCATATATAAAGGAGGAACAGAAAGAGTTTTATAAAAATTTTCTTGAGTTTTGGAAAAAAGAGAAAAACACTATTGAACCAACAGTTATTGATATCTCAGAGGGTGGCATTGGTATTATGATATCATCCACAACATCTGAACTGAACAATTTTTTGCCACCAATGTTTTTATTAAGAATAACTCTTCAAGATATGATTATTGAGGCAATTGCACATTTGGCTACAATTCAACTCCATCAAAAAAAAGGGAATATTAATAATTATAGAGTTGGGTTCTCTTTTAGAAATATTGATAAAAATAGTCAAAATGAGATTAAAAAATATGTTATGATTCGTCAAACAGAGATTTTAAGAAATCGAAAAGATAAATAGGGGGATTTTTAATGTTTTTATTAAAAACAGCTTTTCAAAATATTGCACAAAACAAAAAGAATTTTTTTCTATCAAGCTTTGGAATCATTATTGGAATGGCTATATTTGTATTTTTTATTGCCCTTTCTTCAGGAATGCAAAATGTTGTTAATGAGAAAATATTTGATTCATCAATCCATTTTATTAAAATAAAATCTCAAACACCATTAACTGAAGAGACTATTAGAGAGTTAAAAAATAACGAATTAATAAAAAATATATATCCAGTACAAAATATGGATATGCCATTTATGGTTGAGGGTAAAATTTTAGGGAACTACTTCAGAATGGATGCAATAGGGTTTGGATTACCTCTTGAGATGGTTGAGAAAGATTTAGTTGAAGGTACATCATTCAAAAAAGGGGATGAAAAAGATGCTGTTCCAGTTGTTGTTTCTCAAGAGATATTTGAGATATATAATGGAAGTTATGCAATAAGTCATGGATTACCAAAATTATCACCAGCTCTTTTAAGAAACTATCCATTTAAAATAATTCTTGGGGAGTCTTTTATTCATAACTCTGATAAAGAGAATAAAAGATTAAAAGCCAAAATAGTTGGTGTATCTAAAAATGTTCCATTAGGGTTTGCAGTTCCATTAGATTATGTTAAAGAGTGGAGAGAGTTTTATCTTAATAAAGAGGCCTCTGAAAAATATGACCAACTTATTTTGGAATCGGCTAATAAAACAGATTTAGCAGTTTTAAAAAATGAAATATCTAAAGATAGTAGATTTATGTTAGTTACAGACAATAATGAACGAATAAACTTTTTTATTATGATTGTGACCCTTCTTTTTCTTGTTATCTCATTAATTATTATTGTAATATCTGCAATAAACATTATGCAAACATTTTATGCATCTGTTAATACAAGAATAAAAGAGATATCTGTTTTAAGAGCTATTGGTGCAACAAAATCATATATACGAAAAATGATTCTTCTTGAGTCTGGAATTATTGGTTTTTTTGGTGGATTAATTGGAATTGTTATTGCATTACTACTGGGATTAATTATTGATTGGTACTCAAATAATAGACTCCCAGATTTTCCATACAAACCAGATACATATTTCTCATATCCATTATGGCTTCTTTTATCAGCAATACCTTTTGCTATATTTTTCTGCCTTTTGGGTGCATATCTTCCTGCTAGAAAAGCTGCTAATTTAGACCCATCTTTTGCACTAAATATGCAGCAATAGATTTAATATTTTAAGGAGGATAAAATGTTTTTTTTAATACTTTTTCATCTCTATTTATGGGAAAACTCATCGTCAGGAGTTTCAGCAGCGGAAAAAATATCTCCTCCAGTGGGTTATCAAAGGGTTAAATCAGAAAATTCAGGTTTTGAAAACTGGCTTCAAAATCTCCCCACAAAAAAAAATGATAAAACAGTTTATCTTTTCAATGGTCAAAAAAAAAGAAACCAAAATGCACAATATTTAGTCTATAATCTTGATGTTGGAAAAACAGATTTACAACAGTGTGCAGACTCAATACTTAGAGTTCGTTCAGAGTATCTTTTTTCAACAAAACAGTTTGATAAAATCTCCTTTAATTTAACAAATGGTGAATCTTTTGATTTCTCAAAATGGAGAAAAGGGAACTCTGCATATATTGAAAAAAATAGATTAAAATGGAAAAATAGAGCTGAAAATGATAGTAGCTATAAATCATTTAGAAGATACCTTACTTTTCTTTTTATGTATGCAGGAACATACTCTCTTCAAAAAGAGAGTATTCAAGTTAAAAATTTTGAAGATATTAAAATTGGTGATTTTTTAATAAAGGGAGGCTTCCCTGGTCATGCTGTTTTAGTTGTTGATATGGCTCAAAATGAGAAGGGGGATAAAGTATATCTTTTGGCACAAAGTTTTATGCCTGCTCAAGAGTTTCATATTTTAAAAAATCCAAATAGTAAGTCACCTTGGTATCAAGTTAGAACAGATTCAGATGATATTGAAACTCCTGAGTGGGATTTTGTAAAATCTGATTTACATAGATTCAAATAATAAACTCTTCTAATTTTACTATATTTTATCAACTAAAAATCTTGCTTAAATAGAATAATTCTATCTTTTTGCTTGACAAAAATAGATAAATCTCGTATATTTCTATCCGAGTATGGTTATTGATTTAGGAGCAATGAAACATGGCTTTATTAAGAGAAGAGAAAGAGATTATCATCGAACATTTTAGACAACATGAAGGCGATACAGGTTCTCCTGAGGTTCAAGTAGCGTTGTTAACTACAAAAATTAAAATTTTGACAGAACATTTCAAAACCCATATACATGACAATCATTCAAGAAGAGGACTTTTTAAAATGATCTCTAGAAGAAAAAGTCTTTTAGAGTATTTAAAAAAGAAATCCAGAGATCGTTATGCAACTTTAATTAGCGAGTTGGGTTTAAGAAAGTAGTTTGAGTCATAACAAGGATGAGTCATTTGCCGAACATTTAGGTGCTCTCTATAGGGCATTGAAACGTTCGGCACTTTCTATTTTTTCTGGTTTTATTTTATGTTGGAGTTTTTCTGAATCTATTTTTGAGATTTTGAAGAAACCTTTAGAGAAACATTTCCCTATTTCACAACCAATATACTTAAAAGAGTCTTTAACTCAATTTATTAATCAAATATCACCAAATTTAACAGATTCAGAAAAACTAAATGCCTTTAACTCTTTAGAGAATATATTAAAAAACTTTATTCCTAAAACATCTCTATATTATCAAACCCCATTTGAACCATTTTGGGTTTATCTAAAAGTCTCTTTTTTAAGTGGTTTTTTTATTGCATTCCCTTTAATATTCTTTTTTATGTGGCAATTCTTCTCACCAGCTATGAAAGAGTTTGAGAAAAAAACAGTGGTCTATGCAATATTTTTTGCAACAGCCCTTTTTATTGGTGGTGCTCTTTTAGGATATTTTTATGTTTTTCCAATAATTATGGATTTTGCAATTGGTTACTCAACAGAGTCTCTGATTCCAATACTCACAATGGATGGTTATTTTCAGATTTTTTCAAAAATACTTTTAGGATTTGGTGTTGTTTTTGAACTTCCACTGATTTTAATTATTTTAGCATTAATGAATATTGTCTCATCCTCTGCATTAATTAGATTTTTTAGATTTGCAATTGTGATTATTTTTTTCATATCTGCAATTATAACTCCTCCAGATATTCTATCTCAGGTAATAATGGCTCTTCCACTTATTTTTTTATATGGATTTAGTATTATTGCTGTTAAATTCATTGAATTCAGAAGAAAATAGAGCGAAACAACAGATTTTATTGATTTTTCAGTTTTTTTCTGTCATAAATTTAATATACTGATTTGGTAAAACAATGAATCAAATAATAGAGCAGATTAAAAAAAAGCTTGTTATACTGAAAAAATCAGACTACAATTTAGAGCTATTTGGAGCAAAAGAGCATCAATATAATCTAAATCCTAGAGCCTCTGAAAATGATATTATAGATTTTGAGAAAAAATATAAAATCAAACTTCCAGAGGATTATAGAAACTTTCTACTTTATGCTGGAGATGGTGGAGCTGGACCATCATTTGGAATACTATCTTTTGATGAATCTATTAAAACTTTTATAGATTCACCTTTTCCTTTCTCAACAGAGGATGCACAAAAAATAGTTGAAACAAGAGTTTATGAGGATCCATACTATTTTAGAAAAATAAAAAATAAAACTATTGGAGACTCAATAAAAATATCTAATTATGGTAGTAGTTGGTCTCTCTATCTTGTTATAAAAGGGGAACAAAATGGTTTCTTATGGATGATAGGAGAGGGTGCATATCCACTTTTTTATAAAAAAAGTGGAAACTCATATCAACTAGGTTTTTTAGATTGGTATTATGAATGGATTGCAAACTATCTAAAACTATATGCAATTCATACTCAACCTAAAGAACCAATAAACACTCCTGAAAAAATAAAATCAATAAGATATGAGTGGAAAAAACTTTCAAATATTCCAGAAAAAACCTTTTTAGCAAAAAATGTTGAGGAGATTTGGTTAAATTATAACAAACTAACCTCTTTACCAAAAGAGATTAATGTTTTTCAGAGGTTAATCTCTTTATCTTGTGAGTGGAATAGAATAGATAGAGTATCAGACTCAATTGGAGAGTTAAAACAGTTAAAATTTCTATATCTAAAACATAATAATATAGAGAATCTTCCTGAATCAATTGGAGATTTAAAAAATTTAGAGTCACTATCTCTTGCCTATAATAGAATTAGTGAGATTCCTAACTCTATTTTTAATTTGGACTCTTTAATTCATCTTAATCTTGACCATAACATTATTAATGAAATCTCAGAGAATATTGGAAAACTAAAAAGTTTACAGGAGTTATTTTTAGGTGAAAATAGATTAGAAAGCGTTCCAGACTCAATATCCAAACTTAAAAATTTAAGAATTTTAAATTTAAAACAGAATAATATCCAGTTTTTACCAAAAAGTTTTTCAAAATTAACCAAATTGAAAAAACTATCACTAAGAGGAAACCATAATTTTAAATTCGATTTAGAGACACTATCTATATTAGAGTCATTACCACTTCTTACAGATTTATCTTTATCTAAAACAGAGTTTCCTGAAAATCTTTCAAAACTAAAACAGATTAGAGTTTTATCAATTGTTGATAATCCAAACTATAATAAAAAATTTAATTTTCCCGAAGGAGTTCTATCTTGGAGCTCTTTACGAGAGCTTTATCTTGAGGGATTATCAATTGAGAGTTTACCAGAAAATATAGACTCTCTTACAAAACTAAAAAAACTCTATTTAGCAGATAATAAAATAGAAAAAATTCCAGACTCTATTAAAAAATTAACAAAACTTCAAATTCTATCCCTTGAGGGAAATCCTATATCTCTTCAAGAGATAAATAGATTAACTGAACTTCTTCCATATACAAAAATTCTTCACTCCTTTTCAGATTTAGCATAGAAAATAGCTTTTTTTATACAAAATAAAATTAATTAAAATATATAGAATTTACATTTTAAGAATCTTCATAGTGTAGCAATATAAAAAACTCTTATTTTAATAATCTTCACAGCATAGCAAAGCAAAAAGTTTACTTTTTAACAGTAGCATAGAGTTGCCATAATCAAAAAGTTTACTTTTTAACAGTAGCACAGAACCGCCATAACCTGTCAAGACTTTGATAAGAAATATCCAGAAAATATATATAGATATTTTTTTTATTTTCAGCGGGTTAAAACCACGCTGTTCATTTAGAATTTATTTTAAAGAGCTACTTTTAAATAACTTTTAGGTATGAATTCAAGAGTATTTGATTATAAGAAAAATCTACCCCAAAAATAAAAGATAATGCAGAAGAATATATAAAAGTCTCTATTTTTAGTTATAAAATGAGAATAATAAAAAATAGACTCTTGATAAATTTAATTCTAATTGTGTTTGTTTGAAAAATAATATATAGATAATTAGTTTTTATTGTTTTTGGTTTTCTATGAATAGCTACTATAAAAATTGTTCACTATGCCCAAGAGAGTGCAAAGTTGATAGAGAGTTAAAAAAAGGGTTTTGTGGCCAATCAAATATCATGAAAATCGCCTCTATTGAGGCACATTTTGGAGAAGAACCACCAATATCTGGCGAAAAAGGCTCCGCAACAGTTTTTTTTAGCGGTTGTACTCTTAAATGCTCCTTTTGCCAAAATCATCAAATATCTTATGGTGGAGTTGGAGAGTATTATAGTAGTGGAGAGGTTGTAAAAAAACTCCTTGAACTACATAAAAATGGTGTTCATAATGTTAATTTTGTAACTCCAGACCAATTCTTCCCTCACACTTTTGATATTGTTTATAAACTTAGAGAGAAAAATTGTAATATCCCTATCGTTTATAATCTATCTGGTTTTCAAAAATTAGAGTTTATAACATTGGCAGATAATTATGCAGATATCTATCTTCCAGATTTTAAATATAGTGATAATAGTTTAGGAAAATCTTTGTCAAAAGTTGATGACTACTCTAATATCGCTCTTGATGCAATATATGAAATGGTTAAACAAAAGGGTTTTCTTAACACTTTTAATGAAAATTTTAATTCAGATAATAGTATAAAAATAGCATCAAAAGGGGTTTTAATCAGACATTTAGTGTTACCAGGATTTATTGAAAACTCAATAAATGCACTATCAATGCTTTTTATTGAGTTTGGAAAAAATCTTCCAATAAGTGTTATGTCTCAATACACACCCCATAAATATCAAAAAGAGCCCTCTTTAAATAGATATTTAACTAATGATGAATATAAAAAAGTCACTCAACATGCATTAGAACTTGGATTCAAAAACCTATTTATACAAGAGCTAAATGATAATAGAGATTTTTTACCAGATTTTGAAAAAGAGAGAGCTTTTAAAGGTAATCAAAAAAATGTTGAATAGATTTTACAGATTTTATTTTAAATAAATAACTTTCCTTATAAATAATATTAGTTTGATTATAAATAAAGATAATTAATCAAACTAAAATTATCAAAAAAAAGAGTAAAAAAATTTAAAGAATTGACATAAAGATACAATATAAATATAATGAAAATGTATTTTTTGTTTTAGGAGAATTATGCTTTCCAAAATTTTATTTATAATTATGTCACTTTTAATTATTGTTTTGCCAATGTCTGCACAGTCAAATGCGAAAAATCTCACTTTAACAAATTTTTTTGTTCCAGGTGAATTAGATTTTTCATCTCCTGTTGTTTTAATATTTGCAGCTATTGGTATTTTACTTGCTCTCTTAGGAATAATATTCTCTATAATGGAGAGTTCAGCTAAAATCAAAAAATTACACCATTTTGCATCAAGTGGAATGACTCCAGAGGCTTTTAAACAGCTAGATCCAACATCAGCTCAGATTGTTGTTCTTTTTGAAAAAGCCTTCTCTCAACAGGTTACACCAGTTCAACAAACACAACAAACAGCTCCAATTCAACAACCAATACAAAAACAAGAAATAATTAAACAGAAAGAGAATGATTTACCAGATATATCTTCTCTTGGTAATTTTTCAAATAACTCAATTCAAAAAGAACAACCTAAAAATGACCCAATTATCCCAAAAACAAATCCTGTTATTCCTCAAAATGATCCATTTGCATTTAATACAAATAGAACAGTAGAGGAGGAGAAAGTTGAAGCATTTGGTTCTCCAAATCTAATGGGTGATGATAATGATTTTGCTCCATCAAACTTCTCCGATTTTGCTGAAGATGGTGATTCATCAAAAGGTGCTGCAACAGTTATTGCATCAATTCCAGAGGAGTTACTTCGTCAAACACAAAAAAACTATAAAGCAAACATTGATACAGAAGAGGATACTTTTAAAAAGGTTTATCAAGATTACTATAATCTTAAAGTTGAATGTGGAGAGTCTGTAACAGGTTTAACAGAGGCATCTTTTGTTTTAAAACTTAAAGGAACAAAAAATGATCTTGTTCAAAAACATAATTGTAAAACAGTAGAGTTCTCTGTTTATAAAAAAGATGGAAAAGCATCTTTAAAAGCAACTCCTAAATTTTAACAGATAGGGATAAAAAGTGGCACAAGATTATAAAATTATCCGAAAACTTGCCTCTGGTGGGTTTGCAGAGGTTTTTTTAGCAACAGCAGAGGGTGTTGAAGGATTCTCTAAAACTGTTGCCATAAAAAAAATTCTTCCCAATTTAGTAAAAAATTCAGAGGAAAAGGAACGTTTTATAAGAATGTTTCTTGATGAGGCAAGATTATGGTCTCAATTAAACCATAATAAAATTGTTCAGGTTTTTGATCTTGGTACTGGAAATGATAATGGAGAGAGTTTTTTCATTGTTATGGAGTATATTGAGGGTGCAAATCTTGAAATTATCGTTAGAGGAGCAAGAAAAAGAGGCTTTAAAATCCCTTATCATCACTCTATATTCATCACAATGCAGATTCTTGAGGGATTGTATTATGCACATACAAGAAATGATGCTCAAAATCAACCACTGAATATTGTTCATAGAGATATATCTCCACCAAATATAATCATGACAACAGATGGTCATGTAAAAATTACCGATTTTGGATTGGCAAAAGCAACAACTCAACTTGAAAAAACGAGTCCAAATAGTCTAAAAGGAAAAATCGATTATATGTCTCCTGAACAGGCTAAAGGTGAAAAAGTTGACCATCGAACAGATATATTTGCAACAGCTATTCTGCTTTATGAGATGTTGACTAATAAAAAATTATATCCCAACACTCCAACATTAGATACTCTTGCTATAGTACAAAAAGCAGAGATTACCCCTATAAGACGCTTAAATCCTGAGATTCATCCAGAGTTAGAGGAGATTTTGATAAAAGCTCTTCAACCAGAGATGGATAAAAGGTATCAAACAGCTCTTGAGTTTGAGGATGCTCTTGCTTTTTATATTTTTAGACACAATTTAAAAGTTATTAATAATGATGTCTCTCAATCACTTACACTTGCTTTCTCATACAAAAAAGAGATTGATGATGCAATAGCAGCAAAAACAGATACTATTGACCAAGTTATTCTTAATGCTCTTATTAGAATTAACTCAATAAGAAATAATGAGGATGTTGAACGAATACTTGCAAATGATATAATAATGGATGTTGATAAACCTATTGCAATTTTTAGTGAAGAGGATGAGATGAAACAACAGATGCCTCTATCATTTAATAAACCAATAAGAGAGACAACAGATAACTCTTCAAAAATTATTATTATAATTCTTATAATTCTTATTCTGCTTACAGCAGGAGCATTTGCCTTTCTTTTCCTGAATAAATGATTTTAATCAAAAATAGAAAAATATTAATCTACAACTTCCTAAAAGGAGATTTATGATAATATCACTTGAAAGTTTACTAACAATAGCATCTATATTTTTTGGTGCATCTTGGGGAAGTTTCTTAAATGTTGTAATATCTAGAGTTCCTGAAGGATTAAGTGTTGTATCTCCTCCAAGTAGATGTCCTAAGTGTGGAAATGGAATTAAATTTTATGATAATATTCCAGTTTTAAGTTGGATTATATTACGAGGTAAATGTAGGCATTGCAAAACATCTATATCGATTCAATATCCAATAATAGAACTACTTGGTGCATTAATGGGATTAGCACTATATAAAGAGTTCGATTTATCTTTTGAGTATTTTTACTATTTTGTATTTGTTTTTGGTGGGATAGCACTTGCCTACATTGACTTAAAAACCTGGTTAGTTCCAATATCAATAGTTGTAATTATGGCTTCAATTGGTTTAATTATTCCTCTGATTTTCTTTATTGTTGATATTCCTTTCTATATAACTTTAAAAGAGTCTTTACTTGGTCTTGCATTAGGAGCTGGAATTATATCTTTTATCATTCTATTTTATAAATATGTTAGAAAAATGGATGCTCTTGGTTGGGGAGATGCCTATGTATTAGGAATGATTGGTCTTTATATAGGGAATAAAGGAGTTCTTGTTTCACTATTTTTAGCAACACTTCAAGCAAGTATTATTGGAATTGGAATGATTTTAATAAATAAAAAATCTACAGTTCCATATGATGATGTTAATGAAAATGATCCTATAAAAAACAAAGCAGCTCTTCCATTTGTCCCTTTTTTGGTAATAGCAGGATTTGAATATCTATTTTTTGGTGAAAAACTAATCAACTGGTATCTAAATTTTATGAAATCAATTACATAATCTAAGAAATGGTTTTCATTTTAACTTTGTAAAATTGATAGATTTTTATTAATTGTTTAAAAAAGTGGAATTCTTATTGCTTAAATATCAAGGCATTGTTGGAGATAATGATGAAAAAGGGTTTTACACTTATTGAAGCTATGATTGTTGTTGGTATTATTGGGCTTATGGCAGCTGTTGTGGGTAATTCTGGAAATCTATTTAAACAATCAGCACAAACAAGATTAGGAGCTGTTCAGTTTTTTAATCTTTTAAAACAGGCTAGAACACTTGCAATATTATCTCGTTCAAATATTTGTGTTCAAATAAACACAACTGGAAAAGTGATGAATACTAAATGTGGTGCAACAGCTCCAACTTTCACAAATAATTCAAAAGCAACCAGCTTATATAATAAAATGGAAAATACATTTGATGCAAAAGAGATTACTACCTCTGCTATTTCTGGAACAACAGGTTGTACTGGTGTTGTTCAATACACTTTTGATTCAAGAGGAATGCTTTCTGGAACAGTTTGTAGAGCATTAAGATTTAAAGAGCTTGAAACTAATGACTATTTTATAATTGAGTCATCAATAACAGGCTCCATCAGACAATGTAAAAAAGATAGTGCAGCTGATAATTGTAATTAAATTTGGATATTTATAAAATCATTCTTTTAGATAGTTTTTAAGGGGTTAATATGAAAGGTTTTACAATTATTGAGGTTATGATAGCCCTTTTTATTTTACTTGTTGGAATAACAGGAGTTATAAGAATTCAGATATCTGGTTCTGCCATCACTTCATTATCAAATAATGTAACATTTGCCCAAAATATTGCACAATCAGTTCTTCAACATGAATTAGCAAAAGGAACAACAGCTCTTCTAAGCCAAGGCGGAAACTGTGTTTATACACAAGGAGACTTTATTCCTAATCCAAATCCATTCAATTATACTATTACTTGTTCTATTTATACAAATATGATTCCTGTGAATGGAGGAAATAAAACTATTGGAACAGGCTCTGTTTCAGATAAAACAAGTACTGCATCTGTTCTTGTTACAGTATCTTGGGATGATACATTTAATGAGGATGCTCAAGAGAAAAAACATCAGGTTTTTAGTGTTGGAATGTCTGCACAACAATAAAGAGAGGTAAAAATGAGAAAGGGTTTTACAATAATTGAACTTATGGTATCTATCTTTGTTGGAATGACTGTATTTGCTGGTATTTTTACCACATTTAGACAACAGAATGTTATATACCTTCGCCAAGAGACAAAAATAACACTAAATCAGGATGTTCGTATTGCTCTTGATATTATGCAAAGATATATAAGAAGATCTGGAATTAGTCGTGCATCCTGTTTAGGTTCTCAATGCACTGGAGTTTCAAGCTCTTCTGATGGTTCTAAAATAATTTTAACATCAGATTTAAATCTTAATGGAACAATTGAGACAAACACTCTTGGTGATTCTGAGCAATATGCTTTTATTGTTAATAACAATACTCTTTATTTTTGTTTTAACACAACATCCTACAATGCAGATAGATGTGAATTTCTATTGACTAATTTAGTTAGTTTTACTATGAAATATTATTTAGGATCAACTGAATTAACATCAAATAGAGATACTGCAGATAAGATAAGAGTTACACTTCAAACTCAATCCCAAAAAACAGACACATTGGAGGGAACAACAATTAAAAGCGATGTTATTACTACTGATATATTTTTAATAAATAAAACATTTAGAACTAATTAATAGATCTGATTTTGAAAGAGGTTAATATGTGGAAAAAAATTCATAATGAGGAAGATGGGATTGTTTTAATAACCTCACTACTATTTTTAATGGTTGTAACATTTTTGGCAATTGCAGGAATACAGAACCCAAAAACAGATATTGTTATCTCTTCAAATGATAGATATGCAACTCAATCTCAACAGTTAGCAAATCTTGCTATAATGGAGGCAAAAAACTGGCTACTAATTCATCATTCAAACTCTGATATTCCCAGAAATATTATTAGAAATGGTCAACTATTTGCAAAAGTAGCTCAACCAACAGATACAACTCTTCCATCTTATAATTTTAATACACATGGAATAGTTCCTTGTGTTTCTCAGGGAGGTGATGATACCAATGCCTGCTCAAGAGTTACAAACTCACCAAAAATTGTAACAACAGTTAATAGTAAAAACTATAATATTGGTGACTATAGTTGGAGAGTTGTTCATCTTTCAGGAAATGATACTGCTGATGTTGATTCAAGTTTAGGAACAACATCTGGAATACTATCAGAATACAGAAGCAGAAAACGTGTTTTTGAAAATGAAGGGGCTGCATTAGATCAATCAAGTGCCTATAAAGAGTTTTATTACATATACTCAACAGGTGAGGCCTATATGGGTCTTGTAACATCTGATTTAAGCTCAAATATTATTGCTGAATCAGAGGCTGTTGTTAGTTATAAACAGATTATCCCAAATATGAATTAAAAATATCAACATAATTACAGATATAAATCTATTTTTTATTTACAAAAAAGATGATATCTGTTTTCTACTATGTAAATATATTATAAAAAATCTCAAGAGTTTACATTTGCTTCTCTATTTTTATATTAAAATTGAAAAAATATACCAAAATATTTTTATTAGACATAAATAATATTAAAATTGTTTCAAATTGAAACATCATTTTCAAAAAAATACAAATTAAAACTCCTATTTTTATGATTAACAAAAGAGATTAGGCAATTTAATGATTTGGAAAATATTTCTCTTTAATGGTTATAATTTTTTTGAGGTTGTTATGAAAAGTATATTTGTTTTATGCTCTTTTTTGATGTTTTTTAACTCTCTTTTTGCTTCAAACAAGATAATTAGTGATGAGAAAAATATAGTATTTGATGTTGATAATGTTGATGATGATATAATTAGATTAGTATCAAAAGATAAAAAAGTTGAGAAATATCTAAAATCATTTAAAATTGCAGACAGAATATCTGAAGGTGACTCTGTTATTATTAAAAATGGAAAAGTTATTAAAATAAAAGATAGTAACAATTTGGTAAAAATTAACTCTGATTATCTTTTCTAATCTCAAGTTTGATGTTTAAAAAAATTAAAAAAAATATCTTTTTAAACTAAATTGAAAATTATAAATTAAATATTTATTAAAAAAGATGAGTTTTTATGATAAACTACTCTTTTTATGGAGTCTATTTTGGAGATTAAAATATTATCATTTGGTTTTTTTAAAGATAAAAATTTTAAAGAGATATATGAAGAGTATGAAAAAAGGGTTAAAAAATATTATTCAATAACACTTACAGAGTTAAAAGAGTATCCTTTAAAAAAAGGAGAATCTTTTGATATAGCACTTGAAAAAGAGCATTCGATTATTTTATCCCATATTAAAGATGGAGATTCTGTTTATATTCTATCTGAACATGGTGAAAATTGGGATACAATGAAATTTAAAGAGAAGATATTTACACATATTCATAAGTCTCAAAACATTCTTTTTATAATTGGTAGTGCACATGGTGTATCGAAGAAATTAAAAGATAAATATCAATTTTTGTCACTTTCAAAAATGACATTTCCTCATCTAATGGCAAGAGTACTATTGATGGAACAAATATATAGAGCAGTAACACTT
>JAFGXH010000056.1 GCA_016936735.1 bacterium | reverse complement strand
CTCCAATAACCCTCACCCCCTAGCCCCCTCTTACTCGCACCCTAAAAATGCTTTAGCATTTTTAAGGAACCCGCTTCTACGTGGCGAGGGGGAATTTAGTCTTACTGTGTTTTAATTTAATAAAACTAAAAACTAATTCTATTTTTCTCTTTTTTTACTAAGTAAAATTAAAAATTTACTAACCTCTTCAAGTCCATCTTTAAATCTTTTTAAGCCCCTCGCCCTTCGGGAGAGGGGCTGGGGTGAGGGGCTAATAGGATTTAGAGTGGGAGGAAAATCTTTACTAAGTAAAACTAAGATTTTACTTTCTCTCTTCCTCTTCTTCTCCTTTTCTTCTCTTTCTCCCCTCTCCAAGTATTGGAGAGGGGTCGGGGGTGAGGGGGAAAATGGATAAAAAGACGAAGCAATAGAGTATTTTTCTTTGGTTTAACTTAATAAAACTAAAAATTTACTTACCTATCTTTTTACTTTTGCTCTTCTAACTCGAATGACAATAAGTAAAACTATTAAAAAACCAACAAAAGCTATAAAATAATCTTTATACTCTGCAACAAAACTAATTGCATATTGAGCCTTAATAGCCTCATCACTAGGATATCTTTTTAAAAATTGTTCTGCCTTTTTATTACCAAGATATGCAGCCATTTCAAGGTCTGCTTTTGCAGATTTCATATTACCATAATGTTTATATGCTCCACTTCTTTCAAGATAGGCATCACCATCTTTAGGATTTAGCTCAAGATACTTTGTCCAATACTCAATTATTGTTTTAAAATCTCTTTTAAAACTAAGTGTATAGTCTAAAAGATAATAAAACTCATACTCTGTTGGTTTTAAAGATATAGCTCTAATAAAATCCTCTACAGCTAAATCAAAGTTATGTATATTACGATGAAGTGTTCCACGAATATAATAAAGATATGGATCAAAAGGGGATGCTTCAATCTCTTTTGTAAAATTCTGAATAACTAATTTATACTCATTTAATACATTATCAGTTAGTTTAGTGTCTGTTTTTTTACCAAATTTTTCATAAATATCATCTTTTGCTATATATGCTCTAAGTTTAGCCATAGATATTTTAATATTATCTTGATTTGGTCTTAAATAGTCTGATATCTCATAATATTTATATGCCTCTTTATTACGTTTAAGATATAATAATATATCTCCAAGCATTTTATAACATTGAGAATCATAAATAGATTCCTCTAAACACTCTTCACAGGTTTTTAAAGCGTTACCATAATCATTTAATTTATTATAAATAGCTATTTTATTTCTATAAAAAGAGGTTGATTTTCCATACTCTAAAGCTTTATTAATAAGTTGAAGAGCTTTATTGGTATCTTTATTAAGTATTAAAGATGCCATCTCATTATAAACAACACCAGATAAATCTTTTAAATCATTTTTAATAGATTTATCTTTAGCTAAACTATCTGTATATTGAGTCATCTCTGTAAAACTTCCACCCCATTTAGGTGAAAGAAAATGAAGATATGTAGCACGTATTTCAGATGATTGTGGATATTTAGTTAAAGCTTTTTTATAAAGAGCATTAGCCTCCTCTCTAAGAGACATAGTAAATAGCATACTCATAAATTGATCATAAAGAACAACATGGTCTAATCCATTTTGTTCACTATCCCTTAACTCTCTCATTGATTTAATAAAATAGTCATTCATCTGTTTTATTTTTGAATCGGCAGTTAGTTTTATATACTGATTACCTCTAATTCTCCAACCCATATCTTTATAGTATATAGCTTTAGCAATATGAGCAATATTGTTTTTAGGAAACTCTTTTATCCAGTCATCAATAAGAGCCTCATCATTAGTGTCACCTGTTTCAAAAGCAAAATAAGCTGCAAAAAGAAAACCCTCTTTTGTGAAATCCTGTTCAAAATCTCTCTCTAATTTAGATAAAAATCGGTTTAACTCTTTAAATTTTTTAGCTCGAAGTAGCTCTCTTGCTATAATTCTTACTGAACTTTTTTTTATGGAGGGTATATCACCTTTGATATTCAGTTTATAACTATATGGATCTATTTTTGTCGCTGTTACAGGGGCATTTGTATCAATATTAATAGCTTTATCACCACTATTAACAGCTACAATCTCAACACCATCTGTTTTATCTGACTCATTACTATCTGTTACCCCATCTTTTTTAAAAAACTCTCCATTTGATATCATATTTGAGTTATCATAATTGATTTTTGCTCCACTTTTTTCATCAATATGAAGCATATTATAGCCACCATTAATGGAATCCCCCATTTTAGTTATACCTAAAATAGAGTCTATTCCAGATTTACCTCCAACAGAGTCACCACTACTATCACTATTTCCACTTAAAATAAGTGTTTTCCCGCTATTATCTCTTTTTAATGCCTTATCATAAGATTGACCTGCTGGTATTTTACTTATATCATTAGTGTAATTGATTTTACCTGTTGAATCTTTCCATTGATATATCTCTGCTTTAACATCTGTTTGATAAAAAGTTAATATAGCAAAAGATAATGCAACAAATTTTAAATATTTCATAAAATCTCCTATAGCTAAAACAGATTTTTCTATACATTTATTAAATAAAATATCATCTAAAGCACAACATGATAAAGATGAATTTAATTTTTATATAATTT
>JAFGXH010000055.1 GCA_016936735.1 bacterium | reverse complement strand
CATCACCCCCTCATATTGATTTAGCTCAATTTTTTTCTGATCAAAAACATCATAAATAATATTCATAAGATCAAAAATAAGAGCCTCATAAATATAGTTTCCCCTTTTTAATTCAGATATGTAATCATTAAAAGGATGTGTATCATCCTCTAAATCTATAATATATGGAGAGGGAAAAATAACTCCATTAACATATTTATTAATATTTTTTAATATAGTTTTTGAGTACCAAAATGGGGTTCCAAAAACCTGAACATATTTTTGATTTTTATTTAGATATTTATGATAAATCTGCTCCATTAAAATTGGATCATTAGTCATTAATGGTATATCCCAAGCTGCAAACAGAGGTATAATATAGTTTACTTTTGATGCTGGAATTGGGGCAAATATCGCTTCAAACTCATATTTTGGTTTTAGTTTCATTTTTTCACGCTCAATATATCGCTCTTTCCAATATTTACTCTCAATATTCTCATATTTTTTTATTTTTTTTAAAAAATCTCCCCTTTTATATGGATTATCTCTATCAACAAGTTTTGAAACACTTTTATCCCAATTTTTCTCTCTTAAATCAATAGGAACAGATATAACAACCTCCCCTCCTCCACTTGTAACAAAATTTGTAAAATATTTTAAATATTGAAATCCACTCTCATTAAAAGGGTAAAAGAGTCCAAATTTTCTTATAAAAAGCTCCTCTAAAGCATACTTAGCAACAGAGTATGATATATTCTCAATTGTTATTGATTGAATATAAAGTTTTCTATAACCAATCTCATCAAATGAGTCGGAAGCAAATGTAAAAAATGGGATATCAAAATATGATGCAACAGATGTGATAGGAGTCACATCATCATTTGTCAAACCACCAATAATAAATTTAGCCCTCTCTTTTTCAACTAACTCCATAAGAGATAAAACCCTATAAAACATATCGCTTTCTGAATCAAAAAAAACAAGTTTATATGGTTTCTCAATATAGTTATTTACTAATTCAATACTCTCTTTAAAACGTAATCCAACTTTTTCTCTCTCTCCTGAAAGTGGCAAAACAACAACAATTGTGTGTTGTGGAGAGTATAATGAACCAAGAGTAGTATGTTTTTTTAGTAAATCACTATTTTTTTTATCCTCTATCTTTTTTTGATTATCTTCTGAGTTTTCGTGGTTTTTTAATTCCTCACTATCATCTATCTCAATAATAGTTATATCTTTTGTATCTTTTATATTTTTTGAATTTGTGCAGGAGAAAAATATATACACAAACAATAAAAAGTAGAAAACTCTCATCATTATTGAGCTCTTCTTATTTTTATTGAGTATGTTGTTGAGTTATTTTTATCTGCTTTATATAAAGTAAAAACTTTTATCACTTTTATCCCATTTGTAGAGGCTTTAAAAGAGATCATCTGTGTATTTTTATCGAAATCATTATATCTATAGTGAGTTGATGGAATATATTTCTCTTGATCAATTGAGATGTTATTTCCTCCCTGAATAGAGGCATCCAATAGAAGCATATTCATATCACCTAAATTAGAGTCATAATCCATTGTTATCTCATAGTTATAGTTTTGATTGATATCAATATAGTATAAATCTACTGTTCCTACACATGATTTTAGATTCTGTTTAAAAATCTCATCCAATCCTGACCACTCTAATTTGGGTATAACAGAGTAGTTTGCAATAGTTGGTTCTAACTGGTCACTATCACAAGTTGCACCAACACAACCAAATATACCAGGATTTATAGTTTGAGTTCCAGAGGGACACTCAAATGAGTTTTGAGCGAATGGATCATTTGATACTCCATCTTTCTTGTAAGATAGACATCCATCATGATTTATATCACTACATTGAATAAGTGTTGAAGAGGATGTAAAAACATAAAAATTACCATAAAATAGATATGTATTAACTCCCTCTCTATTCACTTGACATTTTATATAGTCACATGGAGTTGGATAGGTTTCAGCAAAAGAACCATCAATAACTAAATCATAACTACTTTGAAAATTACCACTAATCTCAATATAGTATGAGATATTAGTTTGAGGTTGAATTTGAGCCTCAATATAGGCAAATCCTCTATTTAAAATAGTATCATTTATTACCTCTAAACCATTAACAGAGTATTTATAAAGTTTTAAATTAAGATAGTTACCATCAGAGTGTTCATAAAAAATAGCAGCTCTTATTGTTCCATTATAGCCATCAAGTTTAAACATATCTTTATCTTCAATAAGAGTATCATTCTCATAGTATCTACATAACATCAAATCTGAATAGAGACCATTTGTTATTACTTTTGCATCTCCAACACTCTCATTATTCTCAAAAGAGTCATTTGTACAACTTGTTGTTAAACACTCTCCAAGAAAGCATCCCATTCCATTTTCACAAATAACACCACAATCACCACAATTATTAATATCACTATCTTTATTTACGCAATTTTCACCACAAAGAGAGTAATTTTCAATACAACTACATAATACATCTCCACTACTCTCTTCACATATAAAATGAGACTCTCCATCACATAACTCATCACTTATCCATTTTCTACATCCATTAGAGTCTTCAGAACATAACTCAATTTGAAACTGATTCTCTGGATTACATCTTTTTAAATTTGCAATATCACACTCCTGCTGACAAGAGAGTTCACACTGCTCTCCATAATAATGAGTTAATCCATTATCAACACAGCTACAAAGAGCATATCCAGAGGAATCATCACAAACACCATGTTCAGAGCACTCTTCAATAGAGCAACTAGGGGTACATGCATTATCAGAGGTTGTTATATAATCACTATCACAAACACAGGCAAAATCATCATTAACTATCTCACAAATTTTATTTGTAGAGTCATAATTACAATCAGATGCTCTTGTCCATTTTATACAACCATTCTGCTCTGCACAACGCCTTCCAACGCCTAAATCAGAATCATCACATTTTATCTCATTAAGAGTACAAATATTTTCACAACAAACTCCAGTTGTATTCATATAGTAATTCTCATCACATTGAGAGCAATTCTCTCCAACATAACCACTATCACAAACACAAGATGGTTCATTATCAATAGTTTCACAATGAGAGTTTCCTTCACAACTAAAATTTTCACACAAATCTGGATATACACAATAGTGTTCACTATTACAAAGCATACCATTTTGACAATCACTACCTATATTACAACGATTTTCACCAAGGAAGCATTCATTTTCAATACAAACCTCCCAATAATCACAATAATCACAAGGATTTGTTGATTCAACACACTCTAAACCACTCTCAATATAACCACTATCACAAATACATTTAGGAGAACCACTATATTCAATACAGTAACCATGATTTGAACAATCAATACCATTACAGATATCAGACTCCTCAATACAAACACCACGTTTACAAACTAGTCCATTTTCATCACAATTTGAGCTTTTAAGCTCTAAACAGATATCTGAATCAAAATTTCCACAACTTAAAACAGTTGTATTGTCGCCACAAATTGTTAAATTTTCAGAATAACACTCATCATTACAACCTGAATTCAGACAGACTCCATCTCTACAAATCTGATTTGATAGGCAGTTTTCAATAGATTTTTTTATAAAACATCCATTTTGATCAACACTACAACTATAAACAGTTTTACCCTCACAATATATATCACCTAAATTAATACACTCTGGAGTACATAATGTTTCTAGTTTAGGATCACTACAAGAGGTAAAAACTAAAATAGTAATTATTAGATAAAAAACAGATTTTTTCATTAAAAACCCAAAAAATTTGTTATATTGTAAATTTAATTTATCTTTTTGTCAATCTGAAACGTTTTTTTATCTTTCACCAAAAATAAGAGAACCAACTCTTACAATTGTAGCTCCCTCCTCAATAGCCACAATAAAATCTCCACTCATCCCCATTGAAAGATGATTTAGTGAAAAACCTTTTTGTTTTAAATCATCTCTAATCTCTCGAAGCCTTCTAAAATATGGTCTTACCAACTCACCATCATCTGTAAAAAATGGCATAGTCATTAATCCAACAACAGAAATATTTTTTAAATCTCTCAAACTATCAAGAAACATCTCTATCTCATTTTCAGTTATTCCAGATTTTGTTGTTTCACCTGTTAAATTAAGTTGAATCAATATTTTTTGAACTATATCCAATTTTTTTGCAGATTTATCAATCTCTTTAGCAAGAGATAATCTATCAACAGAGTGAATTAGTTCAGCTTTTCCAACAACTAAACTAGCCTTATTACTTTGAAGAGCTCCAATAAAATGGAATTCAGGTTTTTTCTCTATTTTTTCAAATTTTTCAGCAAACTCTTGTGCATAATTTTCACCAAAAATATTATGATATTTTTGAAGATATTGAATATCCTCAAGTGGTTTTGTTTTAGAAACTGCTACTAATGTTATATCTTTTGCTTTGTGGGTAGATTTTACACCTGAAATCATATTTTGAACAATTGAAAGGTTTTTTGAAAGCTCAATATCTCTACTACTCATAATACTCCTAAAAAAAATCTCTATTATCATAGTTAAAAAAATAGAATATATCAATTGTTAAAAAATTAATATCAATAAAAAACTTTGAATACTATTTTAATAAATATAATCTTTTCTAAATTTAAAATAGATGTGAAAAAAATATGTATAATTTTTTCTAAAAAACTATTGACAAATCATAAAAAATATTTATTATAAGTGACGTTTATTTTTATTGAGGTTTTTATGATTAAAATTAATGAAAGAGGTTGTCCAAAAAATCATCGTTGTCCTGTTATTCGAGTTTGTCCTACAAATGCAATTGTTCAAGAAAGCCCTTTTCATGCTCCAAAGATTATTGAAGAGAAATGTATAAATTGTGGAAAATGCTCTCGCTCTTGTGGTGTTTTCCAAGTTGCTAAATAGATTAAATTTTAAAATCTTCAGTTTTTCTAATTAAAAAACAAAAAAATTCAGTTATTTAATAAAAATCCTAATACTAATAGTTTCTTGGATAAAAATATTAGTCATAGTGTAAAAAATAATAAAACTATTCTCTTTCTTAGGATTCTTAAAAAAAATATACAAAAGAGTTTTTATAACTTATGCAAGATGTTTGTTAAGTTATAGATTATTATTACATTTTTATTATTGATTTTAGAATTTTTTCTAAAATTTTATGTTATTTTTGATAATCTTTTACTATTGGAGTTTATATGAAAAATTTTAAAATAACACAGGATGGAACAGAGATTTATCTTGGAGATGGAGAGACTAAAAGGATGGGGGAATTAGTAAAAAAATATAAAGGTAAAAAAGTTTTACTTGTTTATGGTAAAGAGAGTATAAAAAAAAATGGTTTATATGAAAAAATAGTCTTTCAACTAAAGGAAAATAGTATTGAGCATTTTGATTTATCAGGAGTTAAACCCAATCCAATTTTAGAAAAAGTTGAAGAGGGGATTGAGATATGTAAAAGAGAGAGAATCGATTTTATACTTGCAGTTGGTGGTGGAAGTGTTATTGATTCTGCAAAAGCTATTGCTGGAGGAGCTCTTGATAGTGGTTCTGTTTGGGACTACTATCAACAATTAAGAGCTCCAAAAGAGGCACTCCCTTTAGGTGTTGTATTAACAATTCCAGCAACTGGCTCAGAATCAAACCCATACACTGTTTTATCATATAAAGATGAAAAAAGAGGAACAGGTTCTCCACATTTTATTCCAAAATTTGCTATTCTAGACCCAGAAAATACATTAACACTACCTTCAAATCAGACAGCATTTGGGGTTGTTGATATGTTTCTCCATATTTGTGAACAATATTTTCATAATGAGTATACTCCAATTCAGGATGGGATTTCTGAAGGGCTTTTAAGAGGAGTTATTGAGATTGGTAAAGGGCTTCTTCAGTCCCCAAATGATAAAAATCTTCGAGCAGCCTCTCTTTGGGCTGGAAATATTGCCCTTTCTGGATTTTTAGCAAAAGGAGTAAATGGTGGAGATTGGTCATCTCACTCTATTGAACATGAGATATCTGCAATAAATGATATTGCTCATGGTGCAGGTCTTGCTGTTATATTTCCAGCGTGGTTGGAGTATGTTTCAAAAAAGAATCCAAAAAAAATAGAGCAGTTTGGAAAATATGTTTTTGAAATGGATTCAATTGAATCAACAATAAAAGCTGTTAGAGATTTTTTTGAATCTCTCTCTGTTTCAACATTTATAACAGATAATTCAATTAAAATATCAGATTTTGATAAAATTGCAACTCAAGCAACCAAATTTGGTGATATTGGTGGTTATGTAAAATTAAAAAAAGATGATATTAAGGAGATTTTAAAAATAGCAATAAAATAGTTTTTTGAAAAAAAAGGTTATTTAGGAATACAGTTTCCTTCAGAATCTAAAGTGTACCCCTGTTTACAGTAACAACCAACAGTCTCCTCTGTTTTTGGATCTTGATTATAAGGGAAAATCTGACAACTAGCATTCTCTTGACAAGTTAAATTACGACAAGGACTATTTTTTGTATTTAAAATACTTAAAATACCTCTAATACCACTTAAAGTCTCATCTGTTCCATTTTGTAGATTTTTAATTGTCATTGTTTCTGGATCTACAATCATGTTGAATGGTATTGAACCCTCTGCATTATAGTTATCTAAAACTCTTGTTGGATCTGAAATAACAGAGAAGGTTATATCATATTGATCTCTCCAGCTTTTAGCAAAAATATCTGTTGATGCATCTCCAGAATTATTCTCTAATATTGTCTGAATAATCTCAGTTTTTCTTCTTCCATCATATAACTGATTATCATTATAAAGATCCTCTAAAAGTGGAGCCTCCATTCTACATGGTTGACACCAACCAGCAGATGCAACAAATAGAATTGCTCTTGGATATCCAGATGCTTTATATAGTGTATATAGTTTTCTTAAAGATACTTTTTTCCCATCAATATCTGTCCATTCAAGATTTGGAACAACACTACCAACTGTTGTTCCATATGGCCCCTCTGGATATGCTAAAAGCTCTTTACACTCTTTCTCTATTGGATCACAATATAGATTCTCACCACAAACAGATTCAATACAATCAAGTTTACACTGTTGTGTGTTTATATTACAGTGCATTCCAGTATTACAACCTTTATCTAAACAGCTATTAACACATTTTCCTGTATATTGATTACAGTGTACATCATTAGGACAACCTGTATCAACACAACTAATCTCTGCAACCTCCTGACAAACCCCACTTTCAGGATCACAAATAGTATTCTCTTCACTGCAATCTGTTGCCTCACAATTAACATCACATAGACCAGTTTCACCATTGCAGTGATATCCATCTAAACAACCAGCAGAGGAACAATCAACAACACAGAGTTTGGTTGATGAATCACAAACAAAACCATTTTCACAACTATTTTTTGTACAATCTATTTCACAAACTCCAGTTGTTTCATTACAAATTTGACTATTTAATGCACACTCATCTTGAGTACAGTTTTTATCACAAGAGTCTGTTGTTATATTACAATGATAGCCATCTTTGCAAGCAACTTTTGAACATCTTGTCTCCTCCTCTCCTGTACACCCAAAAAGAAGCACTAGTGTTGCAATTAAAATAAAATATCTCATAAAAACTCCAAAAAAACATTTTTTTAGTATAACATATTTTAATATTTTGTCAAAGCAAAATTAAAATTAATATTATGGTTAAATATCATATTTTCCCTTAAGAATAGAAAAACTATAATCTCCATCATGAAAACGGTAGTAGTTCTCTTGCCACTGTATTGTTGATATTACTTGAACTCTTGTTTGATTTAAAAGGTGTGCTGTTATATCAATTGCTAAAAGCTCCTCATTCTCTATTTTATTACTTTTATTTTTTAGAAATGAGGAGACTGTGTAAAATAGTGAAACAATAAGCCAACTTGAAGGATCTGTTTTTGAGTGCCAATAGTTACTACTACTAAAAAGCTCCTCAATATCTTTTTGTGGTAAAATATAGCTAGACTCACTATAAATAAATGGAGTTAAATTAAAATAGCTTAGCCACTCCTCTTTTGTTATATTACTCATAAAACTCCTTTAAAACATATTTAATCTATTTTAAAAAAAATTAGAGATAATAATCAAGATATTTTCTAAATTATATTTTTTTACTGTATTTTTGTTATTCAAATAGAGAATTACTATAAATATAAAAATAGATAAAACTATTTTAATTTTTTAGTTTAATGTTTATTCT
>JAFGXH010000054.1 GCA_016936735.1 bacterium | reverse complement strand
ATCATAATATTTATAAATTACCATAAGTATAAATTTTTTGTACACTATTACTACTGAAAATTTTTTTTCTTCCGAATTGAAATATAATGTGATTTTTATTTATAATTATTTTAAAAATTTATAATTTTAGAAGTTAATATTATAAATACTGAATAATATGCTTTTAATAATCGATATTAATCATTTTTTTTTATTATTAATCATTGATTTTAAAAAAAATTAATGTTATCATTGTATTGATAAGTTAAGGTGTTTTCATGAAAGGGAAAAAAGAAGTATTTTTAATTATTTTATCTTTTTTACTTATTTTTGGAATTCCTATCATTATATCCATTCCAAAAACTGATGAAAAAATTGATCCTAAAGATTTTGTAGTTAAAAGATTGCATGTGGATCACTCTCATTTTTTTACTCAAGAGTTTAAAACTCCTCAAGATGTAACAATGGCCTGCCTAAAGTGTCATGAAGATGTTGCAGGAGATTTTATGAAAACAAGTCATTGGACTTGGCATGGTGATGCTAAAATTAGTGGTAAAAAGGAGAGCTTTAATAATTTTTGTATATCTATTAAAGGAAATGAGGCAAGATGTACTGTTTGTCATGCCGGTTATGGTTGGAAAGATGAGAATTTTGATTTTTCAAAAAAAGAGAATATTGACTGTCTTGTTTGCCATGAACAAACTGGAACATATGTAAAGGATTTGGCTGGACTTCCAACAAAAGAGAGTAATCTTTTAAATTCTGCAAAAAGTGTCTCTTTTCCAAAAAGAGATAATTGTGGAACCTGTCACTACTATGGTGGTGGAGGTATGGGGGTTAAACATGGTGATTTAGACTCTAGCTTAGCCTATCCAACAGAGGAGATTGATGTTCATATGGGAAAAAATAATATGTTATGTATTGATTGTCATAAAACAACAAATCATAATATTACAGGAAAAGCATACTCTGTAAGTACAACTCCTCAAAATGGTTTTGATTGCACAGAGTGCCATCAAAACCATAAACACACAGATGCTAGAATAGATACTCACCTTGATACAGTTGCTTGCCAAACCTGTCATATTCCAACTTATGCAAAAAAACATCCAACAAAAATGGATTGGGATTGGTCAAAAGGGGGAGATCCAAATAGAGAGGAGGATACTCATAAATATCTTAGAAAAAAGGGTGAATTTATATATGCAGAGGATGTTAGACCACAATATGCTTGGTTTAATAAACACATGAAACTATATCAACCTCTTGAAACAGTAGACCCAGAAAATATTAATAATATAAATACACCTCAAGGCTCTGTTTCAGATTCTACAGCAAAGATATGGCCTTTTAAAATTCATACAGGAAAACAGATTTACGATTTAGAGCATAAATACCTTTTAACTCCAACTACATTTGGAAAAGATGGCTTCTGGAAGCTGTATGATTGGGATAAAGCAGCAAGAGCAGGTTCAGAAGCAAGTAAAATTCCATATAGTGGCTCCTATGGTTTTGTGAAAACAAGAATGTATTGGCCGCTTTCTCATATGGTTTCACCTAAAGAGAGTGCATTAACTTGTGATAGTTGTCACTCCGATAATGGTGTCTTAAACTGGAAAGAGTTGGGCTATATTGATGATCCAATTAAAATTGGTGGAAGGAAAAAACAGAATCTGTTAAAAGAGGTAAAATGAGAGAGATAGCATTTATCTATATTTTTTTATTATTATCAATTGTAATTTTTGGTGATGAATTAAAAAATATTCACCCTCAATTTCCTCTTTTAGATGAGAATGGTGTGAATATTCTTGAAAGCAAACTTCCTTTTTCAGAGGATAAAACTTGTGGTGCATGTCATGATACAAAGTTTATTAAAGAGGGAAGTACTCATAAAGATACAGAGGCAACCTGTATAACATGTCATACTCCAAAAGGGGAGTTAATATTTTCAGAGGAGAGTTTTGACTCTTTTGGTAATCTTAAAAAGGAGTTTATTGAGATTTCAGCTCCAACAACAAAAAATTGTGTTGGATGTCACTCTATATACTCCTCTAAAAATACTCCACTTATAATCCCTCATGATTTTGGTGATGAGGACAAATATAGATTATCAAGAACAACTGGAGCAATATTTTCACCAGAAAAAATAAAAGAGTCTGGTTTTAACCTAAAGGGAAAAGAGAGTTTGGCAACTCCTTGGGATGTTCATGCCTCAAGAGAGTTAAGTTGTAATAGTTGTCACTATCCTCATAACTCAATTTCTCAACATAGGGTTGATGGAAACCTAAAACATCTTAAAAACGACCCAAGAAAGGGCAGAATAGGTGAGTTTTTACTAAGGCCAAATCATAAACTTCAAACATCAACCTGCACAGATTGTCATGACCCATTAAAAACACATGATTTTCTTCCATATAAAGAGAGACATTTTCAGATTCTCTCTTGTGAAAGTTGTCATGTTCCTCATATTTACTCTCCAGCACTACAACTTAAAGACTCCAGTCTCCTTCAAAAAAATATGAATAGCATAGAGTATTATAGAGGAGTTCAAAATAACCTAATTTCAGATAAAAATAGTATAAATACCATTTATCAGGAGGGATACACCCCTTTTCTTTTAGTTGAAAATAAAAAAATAAAGCCTGTTAATGTTGTAACAGAGTATTTTTGGAGTGATAATGATAAAAAAATCACATCTGATGAGTTAGGAAAGGCTATTTTTGAAAATGGAGAGTATAAAAAAGATTTTATTTCTCTTTTTGATTCAAATAAAAATGCTTCTATAGAGAAAGAGGAGTTAAAAATTGATACTGAAAACAAAAAAAATTATATTGTCGGTGAATTAAAAAAAATAGGTTTTAAAAATCCTATTTTAATTTCAAAACAGGAGGCTTTTCCAGTTAATCATCAAATATTAAGAGGTGAATATGCTCAAAAAGAGTGTGGAGCATGTCATGGAACATCAAGTAGATTTTCAGATAAATTAGCTCTTACAACATTTAATCCACCTATTGATAAATTTGATACACCATCAAGTCTATTAGGATTAATCTCTCAAAATGGAGATAAAATTGGTTATAAAAATGGCTTAAAGGGTATATATATTCCTGGATTTTCCAGAAATCGATTTGTAAACGCTTTAGGACCACTTATAATTCTTTTAACACTATTAGGTGTGTTTGGACATGCAACTATAAGATTTTTAACAAGAAAAAAACGTTCACATCATAATGTAAAAATTAAAAAAATTTTTCTTTATCCATTCTATGAAAGAGTATGGCATTGGTTAATGGCTGGTGGTGTTATTTTATTACTTCTTACAGGTATGGCAATTCATTTTACAGATAAAGATTTTATTCTTCCTATTAATGTTGCTGTTGCTATTCATAATACTTTAGCAGCAATTGTTCTTATCAATGCAATATTTGCTCTATTTTATCATTTTGTTACAGGAGAAATAAAACAGTTTTTGCCACCAGTTAAAAGTTTTATAACAGAGATGATTGCTCAAATGAGATATTATGGTTCTGGAATTTTCAAAGGAGCTCCACATCCACTAGAGAAAACTCCTCAAAGAAAACTAAATCCACTTCAACAGATGACATATTTGGCTGTATTAAATATTTTAATACCTACTCAAGTTATAACTGGAGTTATGATTTGGGGTGCTGGTTTATGGCCAGAGTTTTCTGAAAAAATAGGGGGATTAACATATATTGTTCCAATTCATAGGTTAGTTGCTTGTCTCTTTATTGCATATATTGTAATTCATGTTTATATGACAACAACAGGACACACTCTAACTGCTGAAATTAAATCAATGTTTACTGGATATGCTGATGTTGAGGAGCATACTGAAGAGAGATTAAGCTAATCATAAGCTCTATTATGCTTGTTTCATAAAAGGATATTTTTTATTATTTATATAAAAAGATGTGATTTGGGGGATTTATGGAGAAACGTTATATAAATCCATATGTTGGTGGTGTAGTTTTAGGTGTTGTTCTTTTTCTATCATTTTTTTTAACAGGTGGTGGATTAGGAGCCTCTGGTGCAATTAATAGAGTTCAGGTTGGTATTGTTGATTTAGTTGCCTCTTTTCATGTTGATACAAATATCTATTTAGCAAAAATGGGTGGTGGAACTCTTAATGCTTTTGATTCTGCCTCTATTTGGATGCTATTAGGAACTTTTTTAGGTGGTCTTATTTCTGGTTTTTTCAATAAAAGATTAAAAATTGAAACAAGAAAAGGGGAGGGAATTTCAAATAAAACAAGATGGATTATGGCTTTTATTGGTGGTGCAATAATGGGTTTTGGTGCTCGTTTTGCAAAAGGATGCACCTCTGGTCAGGGGCTTAGTGGTGGAGCTGTAATGGCTGTTGGAAGCTGGGTCTTTATGTTCTCTCTTTTTGCAGCAGGTTATCTATTTGCCTATCTATTTCGTAAATTTTGGAGGGTGTGATGTTTCCTTTGGAGTCTTTGGGTAAATTTACACTATATCTTTTATCACTGTTTATTGGTATGGGATTTGGAGCTGTTCTTGAGATGAGTGGATTTGGTGATTCAAGAAAGCTTGCGGGACAATTTTATTTAAGAGATATGACTGTTGTAAAAGTTATGTTTACAGGAATAATAGTTGCAATGACTCTTATATTTTTTAGTAGTTCTGTTGGTCTTTTAGATTTTGATAAAGTTTGGGTTAATCCAACATTTTTACTAAGTGTTGCAGTTGGTGGTTTTATAATGGGAATTGGTTTTATTATTGGTGGTTTTTGCCCTGGAACCTCAATTGTTGCAGCATCAACATTTAAACTTGATGGTATATTTTTTGTTTTAGGTGTTCTTTTTGGTGTAACTGTTTATGGTGAAACATATCCTCTTTTTCAAAACTTTGTTGAAGATGGAGAGATAAAAAGATTTTTATTAACAGATCTTTTCTCTGTTTCAACTGGTACTATAATGTTACTTGTTTTTCTATTAGCATTTATAATGTTCTATTTTGCAGAGATTGCAGAGAGTTATTTTGGGAAAAAAACTCCTTGGAGTGAGATTTCATTAATTCCAAAAAATAAAAGAAAAATAGCTGCTGCTTCTGTTTTAATTACAATTGCATTTATAATGTTTTTTGTAGGAGATCTAACTCCACAACAAAAATGGAATAGATTATCAATAAATGAGCAGAAACAATTAGATGAAAGAGCTGTTTTTGTTCAGGCTGATGAGTTAAGAGAGTTAATGTTTAAAGATATAGCATTCCTAAAAATCATAGATTTAAGAGATGAATCTGATTATAATCTATTTCATATAAAAAACTCTAAAAGAGTTCCATTAAAGCAATTATCAGAAAAAGAGAGTATTCTAGAGCTCCAACAGATTCCACAACCAGCAGTGATTTTTCTTGTTTCAAATGGAGAAAAGCTATCTTCTGAGGGGTATAAAATTTTAAAATCCAATGGAGTAACAAATCTTTATATTCTTGATGGGGGAATAAATAGTTGGCTTTCAAGATATCCAATTGAGGGAGTAAATCCTATTCAATCAGATAATAAAGAGCAATTAAATTATAAATTTAATGTTGCTATTGGTTCAAAATATCCATCATCTTTTCCTAATGTTGAGCATTTTCCTGCCATAGAGTTTACCAAGAAAGTGAAGTTAAAGTCTAAAAAACTTACATCTGGTGGTTGTGGTTGATACTTTTATATTTTCTCTGAATCAATTAAATTAATAACTCTAACAACTAATTCTGTTATTTTTGCTGTATCAACACCCTTTTGAGAGTTGTTTACTGTAAGTGAAAGTGCAAATATTGGTGATTTATCTTTTTTTTGAAGAATATATGTGTAGTTTAAAACCCCTGGTTCACTTCCACCTTTAAATCCTGCAATTTTCCAATTTTTTCTCTCTATAAAAGGAGTATTTATAGATAACTCTTTTCTATCCTTTATTGATGATATTAATGAACAAAGCTCTTTTGTTGAGTAAAACCATTCAAGCCTCTCTATATATGTTGGAGCAGTAGAGCTTTTTATTGTACTCAAATCTCTCTGTGCAAATTTTTCTCTTTTTATTTTTTTAGTTTTTTCATCACTTTTTAAATAGTCATCTAACTCCTCCTTAGATACTCCCCATTTTAAAAAAAACATCTCTCTTGTTTTTATAGTATCAATATTTAGATAATCTATAAGATGATCTGTTGCAGTATTATCACTAATGGAGATCATTAAATTTGCTAAGGTTTGAATTGTTACTGGTGATTTATCTGGCCAAGAGTGAAGCATTCCTGATGGAAGAGTTTTTAAACTCTCTTTTATATATAATATTTTTTCAGAAGATATATTATCTTTTTCCATTTTTTCAACAAGTTTTTTTAAAACCTCCAGTTTAAAAGCTGAACCAACACCCATTTTTTCATTTTCACTCTTACCAATAAGACTAACCCCATTTTTTGAGATATATAAAGAGATTTTTCCATCTAGTTTAACTAATTCATCAAATATTTTCTGAATAGAGTCATCATTTGCTAGTGGATGTCCAAACCATAGTCCTACAATTTTCTGATTTTGGTCTAATGTTATTTTTGATGGTGTGGTACCTTTATCAAAAACAAGAGTATAACTTCCAGGAGTATTTAATATTGCTGTTTTATATTCACCTAACTTCTCTGTATAATCTTTTGATATTTTTAAAAGTTTCTCCTCTGGAACAACTTTTAAAAATGATTCATCAAAAATATCTGAGATTTTTGTCTCTGTAAAGATTTTTTTGTAATATTGCATCTCCATTGGAACCCCCAATACTAAAAAGTTAGTAAAAAAAATTGACAATAATATAACCATTCTCATAAAAACCTCAATACAATTAGTAATAGAGTATATTTTAAGTATCAAATGATAATAAATCAACAAAAAAATATGATTATAGATACTATATTTTGTAATTTTAGAGATAGTATATAAAAATAAATATAAACATAAAATCAGTTGCATTGATGTAGATTTTTTAAGTAAAAATAATAAACTTTAAAGTTTCCTAAAATAAATAAAAAAAAAAAAAATTTACTTGCTTTTTTTTTTATTTTATAATAGAATTAGATGTTTGTTAAGGTTCACAAACGTTTGGCAATAAAGCCGAAATTTTTAAAGAAGTAAGGAGTTACAAATGTCAGATCAAGTAAAAGGGTGTGTTAAATGGTTTAATGAAGAGAAAGGATTCGGCTTTATTCAACAAGAGGGCGGAAAAGATGTATTTGTTCATTATACAGCAATCAATGGAAGAGGTCGTAGAACTCTTCAAGAGGGACAAAATGTTATGATGACAATTGCACAAGGACCAAAAGGACCTCAAGCTGAAAATGTAACACCTCTTTAATTGTAAAGATTAACTAAATAATATTATCATAGTAAGTCTTTAAAGGCGGGTTTTCCCGCCTTTTTACTTTTTTCTACCTCAAAAATTAGATAATATTTTTAATTTTGACAAAAAAAAAATATGTCAAAATTATGACTATCTATATTCGAAATATAAATACTATTATCTTTTTTACTTAAAGAGATATAGATTATCATAACTCCTCATATTTAAAGTAAAATATAGAGTTTCTAAAGATATTAATTAAAATATTGTAACTATTCAGCGGAATTTGAAATTAAAAAAATAACCATTTTTTTTTCTTTTTCTTCTTTTTAGTAAATAAAATAAACGGAAAATATATTGCTTTAAAAATTCTGTGCATTGATGGAGGAGTTATGAAATCGGTTATTTTAGTGTTATTTATGATTATTTCAACAACTTTATTTGCTGGAAATATTCTTGATTCTTCAATTAAAGAGGGAGAGTATTACATTGATGCAGAGGTGATTTTTGATTCTCCTGTAAAACAGGGGGATGCCTATCTATCTTATCAGGGTGATTTAGTAACTTTATCAATTCCAAATAGCACTCTTATTCAAAAACCTGTAAATCATGATGTAACTAAAAAAAAAGTTGTTAGAACTCTTATTCATCAACCAAATAAAGGAAGAGTTGATTTTAGATTAAGATATAAGTCAGCATCTATTGTTAAACCAGAGTTAAATGATATTCTTTATCAAGATAATAAAATCATTTTTAGAAGTTACTACTCTTTAGAGGATAAAGAGTTAATTGCAAAAAGAGAGACTCTTGCTTCTCAAAAAGAGTCCGAACTCAAAGAGAAAAAAGAGGATAAACCTCAAATTGTTAAAACAACTCCACTTTTAAAAATAGAGGAGAAACAGAATGAAGAGAAAATAGAGTCTCAACAAAAAATGAAAAGTGGCTCTTTCTTAGAGGGAAATAGCACTATTTTATTTCTATTTTTTGCTTTAATTGGAGCTGGATATTTTTATATTAAAAAGAAAAAACCCAATCTTCTTGGAGGAAATACAGATATTCATATATTATCTAATAGAGCTATTGGTGCAAAAAAACAGTTAATATTAATAGAGGTCAATGGTCAAAACATGCTTCTTGCATCATCTGAAAGCGGAATTCAGGTTTTATCTGAAATGGATATGAAAAATAGTGTGAAATCAGAGCTTAAAAATGAGTTAAAACAGAAAAATGTTAACTTTACAGATGAGCTTGATGATGAAATTAATACATTAGAAAATAGATTTTTTGACCAACAAAACATAAAGAAAAATCCTTACGAAAATATAAAAAATAGTTATCCTCAAGATGATGTACCAGAGGTTGTTTCACACATAAAAAATAGAAAGCTCAAAAATATTCAAAAACTCTAAAATTTTAAGAATATTTTTTTAATATCTATTAACAAGGATTTTAAAATGAAAAAATATATTTTTATCCTTTTATCACTATCTCTTCCACTATTTGGAGCTCCATCTGGAGGACAATTAAATATTCCAGGAGGAATAAGAATAGCTGTTGATGGTGGAAGTGAAGGGGAAACTGTCACAACAGTAAAAATCCTTGTTTTGTTGACTCTTTTAACAATTGCTCCAGCAATACTTCTCTCAATGACATCTTTTGCAAGAGTGATAATTGTATTATCTTTTACTCGCCAAGCAATAGGAACACAAAGTCTTCCTCCAAATCAAATTATTATTGGATTAGCTCTATTTGTAAGTTTTTTCATAATGTCCCCAACTTTAATAACAATAAATGATAATGCACTTCAGCCATATATGGATGGAAAAATAAGTAGAGAGATTTTTTTCAAAGAGGCATCACAACCACTTAAAGAGTTCATGTATAAACAGGTATATGATGCAGATTTAAAACTTTTTTTAGACTACAGCTCTCTTAAAGAGAAACCACAAAATCTTGAAGAGTTACCAATTCATATTTTAATTCCTGCATTTATAACTTCAGAGATAAAGCGTGGTTTTCAAATGGGATTTATGATATTCATTCCATTTATAATATTGGATTTAATTGTTGCTTCAATATTGATGTCAATGGGTATGATGATGTTACCACCAGCAATTATATCTTTACCATTAAAAATAATGCTTTTTGTTCTTGTTAATGGTTGGGATTTAATTATTGGCTCATTGATAAAAAGTTTTAACTAATAGGTATATTATTCTAAACCCAATACTCTTATAAGTTTTGAAATATCTAATAATCCTCTTTGATTAAAAATATCTGTAATAACTTTTGTTATCTCTATTTTTTTGTTTTTATTTGGATTTAGATATCTTAAAAGAGTCTCCTTTCTATTCTCAATTGTTAAATCATATGCCTCATAATCTTGAAGATAATTAGGTATCCAGATTTTTTCACAACTATTATTTAATATAGCCTCTAAAACTCCATCCACTAAAAAATTAACAATCAGACTACTATAAAAGCTTCCTATAGGAAATACTATTAAATCAGCTTTAAATATTGCCTCTTCAGCCCTTTTTGATATTTTTGTAGATTCTGATAACTCTATTTTTTTGATTGGAGACTTTAATCTTGTAACCTCCTTTCCTGTTATAAGATGCTGTTTAGATATCACTTCACCACTATCTAAATATGTTATTATATCTGCAAAATCCTCTGAAATAGGGATAACCTTTCCACAAACATAGAGAATCTTATGATACTCATCAAGTGTTTTATCCCAATCTCTACCATTTTTTAAATATCCACCAGTAATAATAAAATTTCCTAAACTACCATTTTGTAGTGGAAACTCTTTAGGAATTGAGTGAAGAAAAAACTCTAAATCCCCCTTAATTTTGTTATTATCTATTTTCTTTAAAAGTAGAGTAATCTCACTTAGAATCTCTCTATTTGAACTCTCTTTTGAAAAACGATATGAAAATAGATTACTCATCTCTGAATTTTTGGATAAAGCACACATTCTATGCCTTATATCTCCAACAGATATCATTTTAAAATAGTCTCTTATTGGTGCTGAGCTTCCTCCTGAATCAAATGATGTTATTATGTGAAATGAGAAAATATCTCTTTTTGCAAACTCAATTGATAACTCCTTTAAAGCACTACCACCACTAAAAAAAAGAGGTATAATAGTACTCTTTATACTATTTTTATCATTAAAATCTACCACTTACATATCCAAAAGCTCAAACATATATTTATTACATATTTTTTATATCAAATAATAGAGTAAATATCACTAATTTTTTATATTTTTAATTTTAGTAATTTTATTTAATTAGAGTAATATTTGATATTTTTTAATTCCAATCAAGAATAATTTTACCACTTTGACCAGATTTCATCACTTCAAAAGCCTCAAGAAAACTATCAACTTTATATCTATGAGTGATAATTGGAGATATATCTAAACCACTTCTTACCATTTGCTCCATTTTATACCAAGTCTCATACATTTCACGTCCATAAATACCTTTTAGAATAAGACCCTTAAAAATAACATCATCCCAATTTATTCCTGTCCCTTTTGGTAATATTCCCAATAATGCAATATGACTTCCATGATACATATGTTCAAGCATATCATTAAAGGCTTTTGGCGAACCAGACATCTCTAAACCAACATCAAAACCATTTGCCATATTTAAAGATTTTATCGCCTCTTTTAATGATGTTTTAGTTGGATTGATTGCCATTGTTGCACCCATTTTTTTAGCTAAATCTAAACGATAATCACTTAAATCTGTTGTTACAACATATCTAGCCCCAACAAAACGACAAATAGCAACTGCCATACTTCCAATAAGACCAGAACCAGTTATTAAAACATCCTCTCCAATCAGTGGAAAGGATAAAGCTGCATGTGTTGCATTTCCAAATGGGTCAAAAATTGATGCAATCTCATCAGATATCTCTGGATGAACTTTAATAAGATTTCTTCCAGGAACAGAGAGATATTCAGCAAAAGCACCATCTCTATTTACCCCAACCCCAATAGTATTAGGACAAAGATGTTGTCTTCCCATACGACAGTTTCGGCAAACTCCACAAGTGATATGTCCCTCTCCTGTTACTCTATCTCCAACCTCTATATTTCTAACACCAGCACCAACTTCAACAACAGTACCAACATACTCATGCCCAATTGTCATTGGAGTTTTTATAGTTCTTTGAGACCACTCATCCCAATTATATATGTGGAGATCTGTTCCACAAATAGCTGTTTTTTTTATTTTCACTAAAACATCATTAACACCTGGTTTTGGAATATCAACCTCCTCCATCCAGAGTCCCTCTTTTGGATATTTTTTTACAAGTGCTTTCATTTTCATAACACCTCTGCTCAAACAGGTTAATGGCTATTATTAAATTATCTTTGTTTTATTGGTTTGTATTTTTTGTGAAAATTTAGATGAATAAAGATATTTATTTTATAATCAACCACATTTACTATATCCACAATTATGACAGATATCACATCCAGCCTCTCTTACAAGAGTCTCTTCATGACATTGAGGACATCTTTTACCTATTGGTTTTATTAATGTTGTTGATTCAATATCATACTGCTCTTTTAATCCATCAAAAAGAGAACCCTCTTCTGATTTATAAAGGCGAGGGTCTTCAATTCCAAGAGATTTGAAATGCTCCTCTATAATCTCTCCAATTTCATAAAAAATTGATGGAATATACATCCCTTTCATCTCTCCATCTCGTGGTGGACGAAAATAACCTGTATTTTCAGGATTTGCGACTGCTTTTAGTTCATCAACAATAAAAACAGCACTTTCAGATCTTCTAAAAATAGCAGAGATAAGTCGTGTAATAATCTGTAACTCAACAAATTTTGCAGTATCTCTTGTATTAAAAAATATCTCAAAAGGTCTTATCCCCTCACCCTCATCAATATTATTGATTGTGATATAGAGTGTGCTTTTTAAAAGTTGTGATTTTAAAGCATAAGTTTTACCATCTAATCTTTTTGGTCTCTCTTTTTTTACATTAGAGATTTTTCCATTTCCCTCTGGAACAATTTTCCATTGAACAATTTTTCCATCAATCTGTTTTATTTCACTCATATTATTTCCTATTAAAAACTTTTTTTTTAAGCAAAAAAAAGAGATAAAAAACTTTTTTTAAACCAAAAAAATAAAAATTAATAGCAGTTTTTATTAATATTTACCAAAATATCCCTCTTTTAGAGCATCAAATAGATTTGCTGCAATATGAACCTCTCCATCATAGAGAACTTTTTCATCCCCTCTGACCTGAATGGTTTTTCCATTATCTAGTGTAAACTCATAAGTGGTATTTTTCAAGTTATTTTTTTCAACCAAAACACCAGATGAAAAATGAGGATTAAATCTAAAAGTTGTAACACCTTTCAACCCCTTTTTATATGCCTCAATATAGATTGATTTAAATGATTCATAAGGGAAATCTGTTGGAACATTTATTGTTTTTGATATACTTGTATCAATATATTTTTGTGCTGCAGATTGTATATCAATATGTTCTGTTGGTTTTAATGTTGAGGATGCAACAAAATAGTCTGGTAAATTCTCAGGAGTTGCATTTGGCTCTATCTCATTTTTATAAAGAAGATAGGCATAATCCATAACCTCTTGCTGAGCTTTAGTTTTATTTCCAGGAACAATAACATTTCTCATATAAACATGAGTGAATGTTGGTTCAATTCCATTTGAAACATTATTATGTAAAAGAGATATTGTTCCATTTGGTGCAATTGTTGTTGCATGTGTAAATCTTGAGCCATTTAAAGCAAGCTCTAATCTTATCTCTTTTGGAAAAAGATCAAAATATTTAGAGGCAGCATGAAGAACTGTTCCTTTTATTTCATCATCTCTTATTAGTTCAATGTTTTTGAAATTAGATATTTCATCAATTGTAAAAACAGAACTTAAACGATTTTCAATCTCTTTGTTTGTTTTGTAATATTTATCAAGTATTGGAGCAACACCTTTCTCTTTTGCAAGCTCAATTCCCATTTCATAATTTGAAATAGCAAGTGTTGAGGCGATTCTTTCTGTTAAATCCACACTCTCTTGAGAGCCATATTTAACTTTTAACATTGTAAATGTGTTTGCAAGACCTGTAAATCCCATTCCATGTCTTCTTTTATTAAGAATCTCAAACTCCTGTTCTTTTAATGGAAGACCATGATACTCAACAACATTATCTAACATTCTTGCTGCAACTTTAACATCCTCTGAAAAACTATCAAAATCAAATTTTGCATCATCAGAGAAAGGATTTAAAACATATTTTGGAAGAACCATTGAGCCTAAAAGACAGGCTCCATGAGGTGGTAATGGCTGCTCACCACAATTATGACAAACAAAACCATTTCCATCAAATGAGTTAATTCCAGGAATCTGAACATCATAAACATCCTCAAATCCTAACTCCTTAATAGATTTTAATTTAGTTATAAATCTTTCTCGATTTGCACTTTTTTTAAATGCTGTAATATGAGTTGATAATCTACTCTGTTTTTTACTATCATTAAATCCAATAAGAGTATTATATCTAATAATATTATCACCTGTTATAACCAACTCATGTTGAGCTTTTGTATTATAAAGGCTATATTCACCTTTCCCATTTGGAAACAGTTTTTGAGTCTCCACTCTTCTATTTTTATATATTTTTGATGATATTCCAAGACGTAGTAACATTCTTTGAATAGCCTCTAATGTATCTATATTAGATTGACTTAATCGTATTGAAACCCCTTTTTCATGATTTCCCTGAACAGAACCATCTGAATCAAAAACCCCTTTAATAAAACCAACATAAAAATCACTTGAACTTTTCTCAATTTTATCTGTTGTAGTTTTATTTCCTTGATAAATATCAAACTCTTTTGCAATTTTTGTTATTGCTGAAAGGGATAAACGATACTCATCTCTACCTGTAATTTTATGCCAACCAGAAAAATCTGCTCTTTTCTTTAAAGAAGATACTGCATTTTCAACAAAACTCATAATAGGGTTGATTCCATAACTCTCTGAGATATTATCATTAGCTGCTTTTTTCTCTTCCCAAACAGATAAAACAGCCTGATTTTCACTAAAAGTTCCATCTCCAACAAGTAATCCTAATAGATATCCCTCATTCTCACCATAAGTACTCTCACCATCCCAAGAGGAGAACTCTCTATGATTATTAAGAGAGATATATTCACCAATTTTTATATTACCAGCCTCACACCACTCTGTTTCAACTCTATCTCTTGTTATTTGAGTCACTTTTTTTATTTTATGATCTGAAGTTAGTTTAATTTTCTCTCCATTAGTGGTCTCTAGCTCAATCACTTTTTTATTTGCTGTTTTAAAAAACCCCTCTTTTTCAGAAAGATATTTTTTCCCATTCACAACTGCAGTAAACTGTTTTCCTATTAAATTTTCAACCTTTAAAGGACCTTTCTCTGTTTGAATCCAAGTATCAGATGTTACACATGGATTAGTTGAACGAATAGTTTCAAGCCACCATAAGTTATTTTTCTCATTTACCTCATCAATAAGTATAAATCCTGGTTCTGCATAATCATATGCAGATTTCATAATAATATCCCAAAGATGAGTTGCAGGAACAGTTTTATAAACTGTTTTTTCAAAAATCTCTGTTGGTTTTATATTTCCATAAACAGTTTCAATATGCTCTTCTGCAAATGAGAAGTATTTATAGTCTGGATGATGAAAAGGAATATCCCCTTTTGCAATCTCTTTTAACTCATTTTGAGGAACAGACTCTTTTGAGAGGGATGTTCTTGTCCAAAACCATAATTCCCAATCTCTATTCTCAATAACAGCATCCATAAATCTTTTTGTTATTAAAACAGAAAGATTAAATTGTCTGAATTTACCATCCTCTCTTTTTGCAGTGATAAAACTCTCAATATCGGGATGTTGGCAATCCATAACTCCCATTTGAGCCCCTCTTCTACCACCAGCTGATTGGATAGTAAAACACATTTTATCATAAATCTCCATAAAAGAGATTGGACCACTTGTTCCAGCTCCAACACCTCTTACAAGAGCACCTTTTGGTCTAATTGTAGAGAAATCATATCCAACACCAGCCCCTCTTTGAAGAGTTTTTGCAGACTCTTTTAAAATCTGCATAATTCCTTCCATTGAGTCTGGAATCTGATTCATAACTGTACAGTTTATAAGAGATGTATTTGGTTTATATTGAGATGCACCTGCATTAGATACAATTCTTCCACCACCAATAAAACCACCTTTACTCATCAAGTTATAGAATTTCTCTCTCCAATAACTATTATTGCTCTCTTTTTCAGAGAGAACTGTTGCCACTCTATTAAATGTTTCTCCTATTGTCTTCTCTATAATAGCACCATCTTTATTTTTTAATTGATATTTTGATTCCCAAATCTCATATGATATTGGTTGCAAAAAAAATAGATCCATTTTCATTATTTCCCCCTGAAAAAAAGGATGATATATTAATTTTTCTTATTATTTAAAGACAGTTTTTTCTCTCGGACAACTCTTTTTTAATATTTTTAAAGAAAAAAGTCAACAAAAAAAACTATTTTTTTTGTTTTTTTTCTAATCCCCTTTT
>JAFGXH010000053.1 GCA_016936735.1 bacterium | reverse complement strand
AGTTGAACCATCATCAACTACAATTAATTCAAAATCTTTAAAACTCTGATTTAAAACAGATGAAACAGATGTTTTAAGATACTCTAATCTATTATATGTTGGGATTATTACAGATATTAACATAAAAAAAGCTCCAAATAAAAACAGATTCTACCAATATTTTATATAAATTACAAAAAAAATATAATCAACATCTATTTTTCTCTAAAATATTTTCATACATTTTGGAGGTTGTTATTAGAAGAGCTAAAGAATCAAATATTTTTTGTAGTAGAGAGAGTAAAATTAGAGTAGTTGAAAAAATTGGAAATAAAATTGTTAATATGTTATCATACATTAATCTGGAGGGAAAGATGAGAGAATTTTTAACATTAATTATAGTTTCACTTACAGTTTTATCAGGAAGCCTTTTTTCAGAGTATCGTTTAGGGCAGTGCTTAGAGATAAAAGAGAGTGAAATTGCTTCTAATTTAGAGGATATTGTTAAAGATGTTTTTTCAAAAAGATTTGATGGGAATGATGACTCTATTTTTACTAAAAAATATTTAGATAACTATTGGAGTGAAGTAGATATTGATAAAAAAATAGATTTAATTATAGATGAAGAGATTAAAAAACTCTCAAGTGATACAGGATTTTGGTCAAAAGTTTGGTCAAGTTGGTCTACAGATGAAACAAAAGAGCTTTTTATAAAAATCACAGAAAATGTTATAAAATCAGAACAATTTAATACTATTATTACCACTACAACAGAAGAACTCTCTAAAAAATCAATAGAAACATTAGATAAAGATATAAAAGAGGGAAGTAAGTTAAGTTTTAAATGCCTTTCTGAGTTTATTGAAGATAAATATACAGCAAATATTGAGATGAGTTTTATTGAGTATGTTAATTCAAAAACTCTTTCAGAGGAGGTGTTAAAACAGTTTGATGTTGATTCATCAAGCTTTGAAAGTGAACATAAAAAACTTGAGTATCTTAAGGATAGCGTATTAATTTCAATTGGTGCAACAATTGCTAAAAAAATAGTTGATAAAATAGCTCTAAAAATTGCAAAAAAGGGAGGAATGCAACTATTATCAAAAGGTTTAGGCTTTTTTAGTGGAGTTGGAGCAGTTGTTTCTATTGGATCTATTGCTTGGGATTTATGGGATTCAAAAGATGGAGCATTTCCTTTAATATCAAAAGAGTTAAAAACAGGTGAATTTAAAACTAATATTAAAAAACTTATTGTTGAATCAATTGAGAATTCAATAAAAGAGCAAATTATAGTAATCTCTAAAGAGTTAGTTCTAAATGTTCAGGAAAAATGGTTAGATTTTAAAAAAGAGTATCAAGTATTACTATATTTTATAGATAAACATGAAAAATTTAAAGATTTAACAGATAGAGTTCCAAATAAAGAGGTTAATGATTTTATAAAATCTTTTAATGTAATATATAACTCAATTGGTGAGGTTGATATTGTAAAAATGTTAGAGAATGAGAACTTAAAAGAGATGTTGTTAAAAAAATACTACAGAACACTAATACTCAAACTAGACTCTATTAAAGTTAATGTTGATGATTTAAGATTACTTCATAAAACTCTTCTTGAACTTGATGGCTCAATGATTAAAATTAAAAACTTTATTTTAAATTTAACAGATTTTAGTGATATTGATAGATTTAGTGGTTGTTTAAGTAGTGTTGTTCAGAACTATGAGGAGAAAAAATTGGCAACTAAAAACCTTTTAGATATATTAAAAGAGTCAAACTCAACACTTAATATTGATATAAGTTTGATAAATGCTGTTTTTGATTATGATTTAAAAATCTGTAAAAAGTAAAAAAGATTATTAACATTATTTATAGGAGGAGATTATGAGTGCAATAAAACATTTTGTTATAATGTTTTTGTTGGTATTAATTAATGTTAATATTGTTGCACAAGAGATTGATGAAATTGATGCTAAAAGGGAGTTTGTTATAGATATAGAGGAGAGATGTAAAAATCTTGATAAAAAAACTATTCAACTTGAATTAGATCAGATTATAAAAGAGAGTTTGGCTATAAATCTTTATGGATTACAGGTTTTTTCTGACAGAAATAGCTCTGATAATCAGTTTTTTATTAAGAATATTGTTTATAATCAATGGGAAAAACTTAATGCTAACTCTATATTTGATAAAATTGTTGAGAAAGAGGCAAATAGTTTAAGGAGTGAGTATAGTTGGCTTGGGAATATTTTTTCAACTTGGAATAGTGATGAAAGTAGAAAACTTGGAGAGAGATTTAAAGAGGGAGTTTTTGAAAACTCAAAAGAGTTTGAAAAATTAGTGGAGAAACTAAATGAAACTGTTATTAAGAATCAGGTTGAGATGATTAAAACTGCTTTGAGTGAGGCAGAGAGCAATGCTATCAAATGTTTATCAACATACACATCATATAGTTATGGAAAAACTATTTCAGAAGTGATAAAAACAAGAGCAATTGACTCTTTAGAAACAAAAGATATTGAAAGTGGTGTTAAAACTATTGATAATCTAGTTTTAAAATATCATAAAACTTTACTTTTAGGGTTTGGAAGTGTTGTTGTTTTTAATAAAATTAAAAACTCTATTCAGTTAAAAGGAAAAGCCTCAAATGTTTCTATAAAAACAGATGGCTCGACTAATAACCCCACAAAAAATATAGAAAATTCAGGGAATAACACAAAGGCAATAACAGATAGTACAACAAAAAATATAGAGAACTCTGTTGATGATATATCTAAAAAAGCTGTTTCAGAGTTTTCTGATGATGCTGTAAAATCGGTTGAAGTTGTTTCTAAAAATATTACAAAAGAGGTAACATCAAAATCTAGCAAATTTTTAGGATTTATAAAGGGAGGAACATCTAAAATTACAAAACTTATTCCTAAAGGTTCTGCGAATAATATTTTTATATTTGTTTTATTTGTTGCTATTGATGCATATGTAAGCTATGGAGATGCTCTTGATGATTATGAGGCTATTTTTAAATCTGATCCAGTTAAAGAGAGTATAAAAACCTCTTTGATAGATAAATATTTCTCTTTTTTTGATGAGGAGATAGTTGATATATCAAATCAATTAGCAGATAGAGTTTATTATGTTTGGCAAAAATTTAATGATGATAATGCAGTTTTTTTAGAGTATTTAAAAAAAGATGATGTTTTTGCAGAGATTATTGCAAATGCAAATTTTGATGTTAAAGAGTATGAAAAAATGATTCTATTTTTTAAGGCATTTAGAGAGAGAGCAAGTAAAGATGTTTTTACAAAAGTTTTACACTTTAAAAACTTTAAAGAGTTTATGAATGTTCCAATCGATGCAGAGATAATGCTTTCTGATGGTGAATCAATTGAGTCAACTTATGCTTGGTGGAAATTCTTAGAGGATGAGAAAATTTTAAAAAAAATTATTGATTTAAAGATATATAAAGAGACAACTTCTGAAAAATTTATTGAAAACAGAGATTTATTTATAAAAGTATTATCTTTTGATGATGAAAAATCAATAAAAAAAATTATATCATTAGATATATCTATTTTAGATGTTTTGTTTGATAAAATAACAAAAGAGCAGTTAAAAAAGGTAACAGAGAATCAAAATATAGCCACTTCCGATTTTAAAACAATCTCTCAATATGCTTTAAAACTTCAAGATACCTCTTTTAGAAGAGTTTTGGGAATGTTACAAAATGCAAAAGGTAGAGAAATTATTAATAACTTAAAAGAGTATAAAGATATTTTAACAAATCTGTCGGATGCCTCTGAAGAGGATAGTGCAATCGATTTCTTTTTAGAGGAACAAAATGGATTTTTTAACTCTCTTGGGCATATTGGTGCCTGTTTTGCACATCCTGTTTGGTCATATTATAAATATTTCTGGATTAAAACTGTTTTTTGGTTAATAATTTCTATAGTTTTATTTGTAATTTTTAGAGTTTTTTTAAAAATTTTTAAAAAAAGATAGAAGAAATATTTTTTTGTGTTGACGATTTGAAAATATTGCTATAATGTTAATGAATGGCGATGAGAGTTTTTCAGACCTGAACCCAATAGCAAGAAAACATAGGATTTTTTTGTAAGAGGGAAGGATGAAAGATAAACTTTATGATGTTCAAGCTGAAAAACTTGTTGCTGGTGCTTTAAATAGATATGGAATAACCCCAAAAAACCGCTATTATGATGATTTGTTTGGTGAGGCATGTTTAGTTTTTGTTGAGTGCCAACAAACTTATGATAGTAGTAGGTCAAAATTTACAACCTATTTTTTTAATCAGGTGAGATATAGACTCTCTCAGTTTTATAGAGAGAATCGCTATAACTTAGCTAAAAAAGATATTTTCTTTAATGATTCTATTCAAACAAACTGTGATGAAAACTCAATTGTTGCAGATATTGATATTGAAAATGATTTAATTAATCGATTAGAGTTAGAAAAAATAGAGTCATTTCCCCAACTTTTTGAAAATCTAAAAGAGTATGAGCTTGATATTGTGAAAAAAGTTTTCTGGGAGAATCTCTCATTCTCTGAAATTGGAAAAATATATAACAAAAGCAAACAGGCAATTCAACAGATGTTAAAAAGAGTTTTAGAGAAGTTAAGGGTAGAGATGGAGATGTTGAAAGAGGCTATTTAAACAAACATTTTTTAGGAGGTTATTATGAGTGTTATGTTAAAATATTTAGAAAATCAAAATTTAACAGTAAACAAAGGAGAAAACATGAACAGTAATGAAAAAAATTCAAACAATCAAAAAACAACAGTAAACAAAGGAGAAAACATGAATGAGAAAAATGAAAACATCAACATTATGGCAACTGTATTAAAAGAGGGATATGAGGCAAAAGTTATTTATGAGGCATTGAAAAGAGCAGGAAACAATCCACATTTAAAAGGGCATATTCATGAGATTTTATTTAGAGATGGTATTAATTTAAATCCAATTAACATTTTAACAGGAAAAACTGCTCAGCTTGTTCAGAATCCAAATGCAAAAACTGTTGATTTAATAGTAAAAGAGGGAGGAAAAATTGTTGAAAGAATACAGCTAAAAGATACACCAAATTCAATAAATCAGGTTATAAAAAGTATTAAAAGTGGACATTATAATAGTGCAAAAGTGGTTGCAACAGAGGAGACAGCAAAAAAATTAACAGAAAAGGCAGCAAAGGAGGGAATTAATAAAACAATACAATCATCAAATATTTCAACAAATAAAACAACATCAATGGCACAAAAAGCGGGAGCGAAAGGGAGTGGAACATTATTAGAATCGGTTGGAAGTTCAGCAAAATTGGGAGCACAGTTGGGATGTGCATTAAGTGCAGGAGTTACAGCAGTAAAGGGGATAGGTGATTTGATAGATGGAAAAAAAGATGTTGGGGATGTTGTTGGAAGTGTTGTTGTAGAGGGTGCAAAAGGTGCAATTATTGGTGCTGCTTCGTCGGCTGCTGCCACAGCTACAGGTAGTGTTATTGCTACTTCTGTTGCATCAAGTGTTATTGGGGGTACTATTGTAGGTAGTGTTGCTGTTGCTGCTGCTCCTGTTGTTATTGCTGTTGGTGTTGCTACTGCTATTGGTTCATTTTTTAGCTCTTTTTTTGACTAATGTTTTGGTTGGGGGTAAAACCCCAACTTTTTTTAATTGTTTGACATTATTATTTGAGATGTGATAAATTTTAACTATGTTCGAGGTATGTGATGGAAGAAAATAGATATATTGAGTTAACCAAAAAAATAGTGGATTTAAATCCAGATAAAAGTTTAAGCGATAGATTAGATATTTTAACATTAGAAAATTTTCAAGAGAGTGAATATGATGATATTATAGAATATTTAAAAAAAGAGGCATATTCTAATGTTGACAATTCTATTATTTATAACAATATTGGTATATTTTATTACAAACAAAAAAAATATGAAGAAGCAGCAACATATTATAAGAAAGTAGTAGAGTTAGAACCTGAAAATGCAATATATTATAATAATTTGGGAATTACTTATGAAAATCAAAAAAAATATGAAGAAGCAGAAAAATATTATAAAAAAGCAATAGAGTTAGAACCAAATACAGCAAAATATCATAATAATTTGGGAATTACTTATAAAAAACAAGAAAAATATAAAGAAGCAGAATTTTATTATAAAAAAGCAATAGAGTTAGAACCAAATATGGCAACATATCATTATAATTTGGGAAATGCTTATGGATGGCATGGAAAATATGGAGAGGCAGAAAAATATTTAAAAAAAGCAATAGAATTAGAGTCAATAAGTATAGAAAATTATTTTGGATTACTATATTCATATCTTAAAAAAGAGAGATATGAATATGCAGAGTTTTATTTTAAAAAAGCATTAGAATCAAAAAATAAAAATCTTTTTTATTATTGTAATTTAGGAGATATTTATTATGGTCAAGAAAATTATGAACAAGCAGGATTTTGTTATAACTCAATAGATAAAATATACAATGATTATTTGGAGATGATATTTTTTCAGCTAGAAAAATATGAACAGGCAGAATTTTATTTAAAAAAAGTAATAATATTAGAACCAAATAATGATTATTTTTATAAATTATTGTCAGAATTATATCAAAAATCAAAAAAATATGAAGATTTTAATCTGACTTTTGAAAAGTATTATAATAATGAAAATATTAATCCAAAATCTAAATCACTTACTATTGGCTATTTAATATCTTTAACCTTAATATTAGATGATATTTATAAATCAAATAATTTAGAAAAAAATAATATAGAAGATATTAAAAACAAAATAAAAAATGTATTATTAATGCAAAATTTAAAAAAGACTCAATCAAATGAGAATGAGAAGTTAAATTTAGAAATAGACAAAGATGAGAATGATTCTAATACAAAAAAGATGTACAATAAAATAGAAAATGATTTTTTTAAAAATAGTTTTTGGTCTGAAATTGGAATTTATACAATTATTGAGGTTTTTTCTCTTTTTAGTGATCAAATTCGATTTATTAATTTATATAAAGATGTTGCAAAACTGATAGATGAGGATAAAATCAATGAAATTTTAACTATTCCTGTTAATAGTTCTGAAGATAGTAATGAAACAAAACATCCATTAAGCTTTTTAAAATTAATTAATTCTAAAGGAAAAGAAATATCAATTGTTAAAATTAAAAAAATAGATATTTTTAGAGATATTTTAAAAACAAATGATAGTAATGAAATAAAAAAAATAAAAATTAAGCTATCTTTATTAGAAGTGGTGAAAGAGGATATTGAAACTAAACTTGATATTAAAATTAAAGGAAAATCTCAAAATCAAAACTACAGATTACTAATGAATCTTTCTAATTTGTATATAATTATTACCAAACAACTCCAAGAAGAGGTAACAGAGTTAACAAAAAAACATGAACAAGAGAAAAGAATTCTTCAACAAAATATTATGCAGGCAGTTAGTCACACATTGAGTAATATGATTTTTGTTCAAAAGGCAATTACAAAAAACCTATTGGGTAGTTCTAATATTGAGGAGAAAATTAAAAAGCTTCAACTTTTTCAATCTTTAACATCATCTGTAATAGACTCTATAAAAGTTGCTTTTGGTGATAATGTTGAGAATAATATTGATTTTTTTAAAAGTATTTCAAAAAATAGGTTATCTGTTTTTACAATTCTCTATTTTGGATTGAATATAAATCTTGACAATCTGCTTCAAGCTGCTGGTTATTGGGAGAATATCTATAGAGATTTTTTTAAAATTACATCAAAAAATGAGGAAGAGATTATTGATTTAACTGATGAGATAAGAAAGAATAGAGATTTTAATATATCTGAACTTTCAGAAAACTCTGTTAAAAATTTTTCACTATTTTTAAAATCAGACTCAAACAGAGTTGTTATGAATAACTTTTTAATTGATATTGATGTGCTGAAAAATATCTATATTGAACAGGAGAGTTACACATTCTCTATTATTTTTACAATTCTTCAGGAGCTTATAAAAAATATGTTAAAGTATGGTTCTATTGATTCAGAAGAGCCATTTATAATAAAGGCTATAGAGTTTGATGATAGTTATAAAATCACTTTTAAAAACAGAATAAAAACTCAAGAGACAAATAAAATTGGTACATTAAAGGGGCTTGAGATGATAAAACTTTTTTCTGAAATTCTGGGTGGTTTTGAGAAAAAAATAGAAGAAAATCGATTTGAAATCACAATAACAATAAAAAAAGATTTTATAAGTGAGGATTAAAATGAGAATTTTATGGGTTGAGGATGATTCAAATGTTGTTACAAGTGGTATTTTTGATGAAAAATATTTTCATAAATTTCTCTCTGATGATGAGATTATTGAATTAGAGTCTAAAAAGGGTGAAAATCAGATAAAAGTAAAAAAATATCTTAAAACTGTTAAAAATCCGATTTTTCTGGCTCAAGATATGAAAACAGCTCTTGAGTTAATTGAAAAAGAGCCTCCTTTTGATAAAATAGTTTTAGATATTAGATTTCCAATAGATGATATTGATCTTTATGACTACTTAAAAGATGATATAAAATCAAAAAAAGAGGATGCTTTAAAATTTATAAAAGATGATTTTTCAGGCATTTTATTAAATCATATTATTGTTAAAAAATACAAAAACTTTTTTAAGTGGGGAAAAGATAAAATTCTTAACTCTATTTGCTTTTTTACAGGAAATAGTATAACTGTTGATAGTTTTAAAAAAGAGATTGAGTCTAAAATAGACCATAATGTTTTTAGATATGATAGTGATGCAGAGGAGATAAAAAGTTTTTCTAAAAAAGAGACACCAGAGCAATTTCTCTCTTGGTTAGTTGGTGATGAGTATACACTAATTTTTAAAAAATATTTACCAGAAAATATTGTTTCATCTGCTGTTGAGAATTTTTTAGAGGTTACAAGAAATAAAGACTCTCTTGATAAAACAATTATAAAAGGAAATTTAGTTCATTTAAGGCAACTACTTGAAAAATATATTGCAAAAGTATTATCAAAAGATAAAAAATTTATTATGGGTAATTTTATAAAATCATTAAAACAAATCAAAATGTTTTTTGATGAAAATGATGATAAAAATAAGAGCTATTTAATTTTAAAATCAGATGAGATATCAAAATTAATAAGTGATATTAATTCAGGTAAACAATTCAATAAAGAGAAGGATAAAATTTATAAATTCTCTTTTGGTGCTTTTGAGACTTTTGTAAAACAAAAAAATGAAAACTCTTTTGATGCTTTTGTAAATAATTGTTCTGACATGGAAAAAATATCACCATTTACAAAAAATGAGTATAGCAAAGAGTATAAAGTAACAGAAACAATCTACTTTTATCTTCAAAACTGTTGGGATACTCTTAGTAAACTAATTCATGATGATGAAAAACTTTCTGAAAAAGGGGAGGATTTTATTCAAAAAGAGGAGAGGGCTGTTAATATTGTAAATATTTTATACTATCAACTCAAAGAGATTATTTTGTGGTTTGGTGATGTTATGAAGAGTTTGAAATAGTCTGATTATGTGATTAATTTTTGCACAAATATAAAAAAAAGATAAATCGAATATAACTATTGCCTTTTATTAAGATTGCTGATTGATTTTTTTATATTTTTATTAAAGTATTGTTAATAAAAAACCGAATAGTTTATGAGTATTACTTT
>JAFGXH010000052.1 GCA_016936735.1 bacterium | reverse complement strand
TTTTATATCTTTTATAATGTTGTTTTTAACAATTTTTCTTAAAACTCTACTTTTTCCAGAGTTGTTTGTTCCAACAAAAATATTTATTTTTGAGAGATTGTTTAATGCTTTAAAACTAAATTCATTATTTAAATTTTTCATTGCTTCTAAAAATTCTCTTAAATCATCTTGAGGTTCTTCAAATAAAAAACCCTCTGTTTTACATTCACTTTTTGTAAAAAATAGTTCTCTTACAATATTATCATTCATAAATATCTCCATAAATAAAATTAAGTTATTATTATATAGTTTTCAGGCTAAAATTCAAATAATAATGAAGATTTAAATAAGATTATTTCTTGTGTTATTGGTTTGCTTTGTTTTTATTCCAAAACTCTTTATTAACCTAATTATTGATTTAATAGATTTTTTAGAGTAAAACTTTTATGTTGAGAGTTAAATAGTTAGGAGATGATTTTGAGTTTTAAATATGAGGAGTTTTATAATGCTCTTCAAAAGGGTTTTATTGATAAAGATATTATATCAAATGAGAGTTATTTACCACAAGTTTTAACTAATAATCCTATAAAAAAGCAGAAAGTGTTAACAACTATTTTAAAAGAGTTAAATAGTTGTGAGCATTTTATATTCTCTATTGCTTTTTTAACAAAAAGTGGAGTTGCAACTCTTATGAATACTCTTTTAGAGTTAGAGAAAAAGGGAATTAAAGGTAAAATTCTTGTTTCTCAATATCAGAATTTTACTCAACCAGAGGCTCTTAAAACTCTTTTAAAGTTTAGTAATATTGAGCTGAAAATATCTGTTGAAAATAGTTTTCATGCAAAAGGGTATCTATTCAAAAAAAATGATTACTATAATATAATTATTGGTAGCAGTAATTTAACAGCTAATGCTCTTTGTAGAAATAGAGAGTGGAATCTCAAAGTTAGTGCAACAGACAACTCAAAAATTATTGAGGAGTTAATTGAGGAGATTAATATTGAGTTTGAAAATGCTATAACTGTTGATAATGTTTTTATAGATTTTTATCAATTTATATATGATAAACAGAGAAAACAGAGTTTATATAATAATTTATCTAGTTTTACTGAAAATATAGTAAAAATCAAACCAAATAGAATGCAACAGGAGGCTCTTAATAGTTTAAAACAGATTAGAGAGAGTGGTAAAAACAAAGCACTTTTAATATCTGCAACAGGAACAGGTAAAACATATTTAGCTGCTTTTGATGTTTTAAATTTTAATTCTCAAAAAACTCTTTTTGTTGTTCATAGAGCAAATATTGCAAAAAGAGCTTTAGATAGTTTTAAAAAAATTTTAAACAACTCTAATAAAACTTTTGGGCTTCTCTCTGGAGATTCAAAAGATATTAATGCAGATTATATATTTGCAACAGTTCAAACATTATCAAAAGATGAGAGTTTAAAAAAACTCTCTCCAAACTATTTTGACTATATTATTATTGATGAGACTCATAGAGCAGGTGCTAACTCATATATTAAAATTGTTAACTATTTTAAACCCCAATTTCTATTAGGAATGAGTGCAACTCCTGAAAGGGGTGATGGTTTTGATATATTTAATCTTTTTGATTATAATATTGCATATGAAATTAGAGTTCAACAGGCTTTAGAGGAGGATATGTTATCCCCTTTTCACTATTATGGAGTTTCTGATATATATTTTGATGAACAAAACGATAGTTTAAATTATAAAAACTTCTCATATTTAACATCAGATGAAAGGGTTAAACATATTATAGATAAAATAAAATTTTATGGAACAGACTCAGGAGTTATAAGAGGATTAATATTTTGTAGCTCAATTGATGAGACTAAAGAGTTATCTAAAAAATTTAATCAACAGGGATATAAAACAGTTTCACTCTCATCTGAAAATAGTGAAATTGAGCGAGAGAGTGCAATAGAAAAACTTGAAAGTGATAATTTTGATGAGAAGCTAGATTATATATTCTCTGTTGATATTTTTAATGAGGGGGTAGATATTCCAAAACTAAATCAGATTATCATGCTTCGAGCAACTCAATCTGTTATTGTATTTGTTCAGCAGTTGGGAAGGGGATTAAGAAAATCTGAAAATAAAGAGTATTTAACTGTTTTAGATTTTATTGGAAACTACTCAAATAACTATCTTATTCCAATGGCTCTTTATGGTGACTCAAGTTATAATAAAGAGAGATTAAGAAAACTAATTATATCTGGAAATATTGAGATTAATGGAGCATCAACAGTAAATTTTGACTCAATATCAAAAGAGAGAGTTTTTAAATCAATAAACTCCGCTAATATGGAGACAAAAAAAGAGCTTGTTAATGACTATAACAGTCTAAAATTTAAAATTGGAAAAATACCATTTATGATTGATTTTATCAATTTTGGTTCAAGAGACCCATATCTTTTTGTAAAATATAGTAAATCATATTTTAATTTTATATCAAATATTGAGAATCAATTTGAAAACACTCTATCTCAAAAAGAGAGAAAATATATTGAATTAATCTCATCTGATATTGCAAATGGTAAATTTATAGAGGAGGTTTATCTACTATTAACTTTAATTAATAGTAAAACTTTATCAATTTCTCAACTAAAAAAAGAGTTAAAAAATAGATATAGCATTGATTTAAGAGGAGAAAATATATATCAAATAGATAAAATTGGAGAGATTTTAGAAAAAAATCTTAATTTCAAATTTGTAACAGAGAATTTTAATAAAAAGGCTACCCCTATTGGTGATATATATAATATTGATGTTGTTAAATTTGATGGGGAGATTTTTACAATATCTAATGATTTTGAGAATCTTTTAGAAAACTCTATTTTTAAAAAGTTTATTATTGATATATTAGAGACATCTATAAAAGTTTTTGAAAAAAACTTTATAAAAGATAGATATTTTGATGGATTTATTTTATATAATCGATACTCAAGAAAAGATGTTTTTAGAGCTCTTAATTGGGATAAAAATCCAAATCCTCAACTTGTTGGAGGATATATTGTTAGCAAAGATAAAAATAACTGTGCAGTTTTTATAAACTATCATAAAGATGAGAATATATCATCTTCAAAAGATTATAATCATGGATTTATTGATAAATCACATTTTAGATGGATGTCAAAAACTAAAAGAGATATTAATAGTCCAGATGTAAAAGATATTAAAAATGGTGTTGGAGTTATGAGAATGCCACTATTTATTAGAAAAACTGGTGATGAGGGAAATGAGTTTTACTATATGGGTGATGTAAATCCTATTGAAAACCATTTTGAACAAAAATATATGAACTCTGATAGTGGAGAAAAACTATCTGTTATCGAGATGATTCTAAAACTTAAATATCCTATTGAGGATGATATTTATGAGTATCTTATTTATGGTGGAGAGGGAAATTTACTGAAAGAGATATAGTAATATTATAGAATCTAGTGTTTTGTCTTTTTTACCTATAGATAACTTTGATTTTTGAAAACATAATGTCTTATTGTATTTTAAAGGAAAATAATATGCAATATAATGAAATAATGGAAATTATTGAATTATTTAAAAAATCTCCTCAAGATGGATACCAAAAATTAATCTATTCTGATTGTTATTTTAATAAGAAATTTTGGAAAATTTTTAAAAAAAATTTAGATATTGATAGATTTCAAAAAGAGTTTCCTGATTCAATTAAAACATTAAATAATATGATTTACCTTAATTTGTTTCATGATCTATATCAACATAATAAAAAAAACAAAGAAAAGTATATTGCAGAATTAAAAAAGTTTAATTTAGATAAGGTTTTATTTATTGAGTATTTGTTTATTATTTTAGATATTGGTCAAAATAGTGATTTGTCAAGAGATCTTCCCAAATATTCAAATCAAAATCTTCAAACAATAAAAACTATCTTAAAAGAGATTTCACCTAAATTGAATAATAATAGTGGTTTTGAGTATTCTTTGGAGGTTGCTCAAACATTATTGAATTTGGTTAATACATATATTGAGATAGATTTAATAAAAGAGTTTGTTGATATTTTTATTTGGGCTGATTTTTCAATCAAAGTAGATTATGATAAGAAAGAGTGTATTATGAGTATAGCAGAGGAGGATAAAGGTGAAAACCTTTTTATATTAAACAATTTAAAAACTAAAGTAAAAAATGAATATAATCGAAAAAATGTTAGTTATAAAATTTCGGAAGAGACTCATTTTAAGAAAATTGATCCAAAATTAAAAACGAATGAGGGATTAGCTATTGTTTTTATTATTGAAGGCAATGCTGAAGTGACTTTTGATAGAGAAGGGCTAACATTTCTTAAATTAGATGATTTTAAAGATGATTTTAAAGATAATGAAAATGGAGAGATTAAAGTATTAAAATTAATGATGAAACAAAATTTTCATCTTCGATTTAGAGAGGCACTTTCAAATATTTATGAACCCAAAGATGAAATAGATATTCATTTATTATATATAGAATTAACAAAAAAAATATCTGTTTCTCTTTATGAGTTACTTTGTGCAATGTCATGTCTAATAGCAGAAGCAGATAATATTAGATACTACTTTGAATTTCCTAATACAGGTAGTATAAAATCAATTAAAGAATTATTAAAAAATAATGAAAATTTAAATAAAACAGATATAGATTCAATGCTTCTTGGAAATCTTGATTTTATTGAAAAAGGTTATAAAAAAAATAAATATTTTTTTACAAAAGCATCTCTCAAAAATTTACTAAGAAAAATTGAGGAATTAAAAATTAAATCAGATGAAGAGTTAGATGCAATAATTAATCTATTCTCTAATATTAATTCTCCATTAGCATTTAGTCCAATTTATAAAATAGATGATATTG
>JAFGXH010000051.1 GCA_016936735.1 bacterium | reverse complement strand
GATTTTTATTAAATAAAAACATATTTTCTTTGAATTTATCAAAAAATTATAATTTTGTAGTAAAAATAAATGAAATATTTAGAAAATTAGAATGTGTAACCTGTTTTTAGAAAGAACCATCTTCCAGCCTGTGGATATGGATGAGTAACTGCTCCACCAGACTCATATTTTGATCCCAAAAGATTCCAAACTCTACCATCTACAAAAAATTTATTGAACTCATATCTAACACCAATATTAGCTAAAAAGACAGCATCTATCTCATAGTCTGGGTTTATAGTTGCAATTGGAGATTTTTGAGAACCAATATATTTTAAATCAGTATGAAACCATAAACCTTTTAATCCTAAATTAACATCAAATATTAAATTAGCATTAAAAGAGGGAACATTATTTATTTTATTATCTGTAACAACATAGTTTTTATAATCAAGAACATGTTGATATGTTGCATTTGCTCTTATTTGAAAAAGAGAATGGATATATGCTAATTCCTGTTCAACACCAATACTTTTCAACTCTCCTGCATTTAAATATCTTGGCTCATCACCTGTTGCATTTGGGTCTCTATAGATAAAATCTGTTAAATCATTATAGAAAACATTGAGTGTATATTTCAATTTATGATTTAAAAGAGATATTGATGGAGTTAACTGAATAGAACTTAAATACTCTGGTTTTAATCCCTCAGACCCTTTATATGATGCAAGATTATTATATCTATACCAATATGGAGCATCAACAAAAGAGCGAGCAAAAGAGAGTTTTATATCAAATATGTCTGATGGAATGTAAATTAGGGCAACTCTAGGGCTTATATCTGTTAATGAATCTCCTTTGTGCCTATTTTTATAATCAAATCTTCCACCTACATTGAGGATTATTTGATCTGTAAATCTATGTTTTAGTTGTAGAAATGAGGAGTAAACACTCTCTTTACCATTTTCTAAAACTGGAGTTTGACCTGCAGCAAAAACATTATTGAAATATCCATTTTCACTTGTTAGAAATAGAGAGTCGTAAACACTCATACTATCAATTTGAATACCAAAAAGAAGTGATCCCTCTCCTGCAATTTGATAATCTTTATTTAATTGAACAATTGTACCAAAACTATACTCATTCCACTTAATTCCAGAGGATGCCTCTGTAATTCCATTTGTCTGTTGTGTTGCACTTGGCTCATTTGTCAAAACAACAAAAATTGAGTTTAAATCAAAATAGCCCTGAATTTGAAAAGTTAAACCTTTCACAAACTCTTTTTCATATTGAAATTCACCATGAAGAAACTCAGAACCAAGACCAGGTCCATTTCCATCTAATGTTGGATATTTATCATAATCATAAGTTACTCCACGACCACTTCCCATAAAAGGCTCAATATATTTAGATCCTCTCATACTAATTTCGGCTGTAAACTCTCCAAAACGATACTTCATACCTAAATCATAAGATGGCTTATCTTTAAACCCATCAAGAATTGCAACTCCAGTTAATGATGGATCTCCAAAATATCTTGTTGCCTCATTTTCAGAGATGTGATATTTTTGACCATCAGCCTGATAAATCTGCCCCCACAACAGATAGTTATCATCTTTTGTACCAATTTTTTTACCATAAACAAAACCAGCCTCCATTTGGTTATAGTTCCCATAACCAATATATGTATTCATTCCATCAACCTCTTTACCACTTTTAGTAATAATATTTACAACAGCAGTAAGAGCAACATTTCCATATATAGATGAGCCAGGTCCTCTTAAAACCTCAATCTGCTTTATATTCTCTAATGATATACTATAGTCTGGATTAGCCTCAGAGTAAGCACGACAATTTAAACGATGTCCATCTCTTAGTAAAAGAACTTTTTGTTGTGATGAGGCATAAACTCCCCTCATTGATATATTATACTCATTATGGTCTTGAGAGTATGTCATTCCAGGTATAAATGTGATTAAAACATCTTTAAGATTTTTAAACCCACTTAACTTAATCATCTCTTCTGTGATAACTGTTATTGGAACAGGAGCCTCTTTTATTGGTTCAGCCTTTTTAGATGCAGTAACAACACGCTGTTCAAGAGCATCAATATATATTTGAAACTCCTCAAATTCATCTCCCTCTTTTTCATTTTTAATATTTTGTTTCTCTTCAACATTATCAATAACAGCCTGTTCATTCTGAACTGCCTCAACAAATTGAGGACTATTTTCACTTGCAAATGCTAAAATAGATTGCTCTGTAACAGAGATTATCTCTATATAATACATAACACCATCTTTTTTTATCTCTGATGAGGGAATAATTCCAACAAATTTTCCTCCAACAGGATTCATCTCCACTTGTGACCACTGTTTTTGCTCAACCCCTTTATAATGAAGAAGTATATAGTTTACAAGATGAGCATTAATAATATTTGCTTCAATTAATAAATCTTTACCCATATCAGCTTTTGTAACTTTTGGGTGTAGTAGTCTTATGTTTTCATTCGACGAAAAAATAACTATCTGAAACAACAGAAAAAAAATTGTGATAAATTTACCCATAATGCCTCCAACAAAAAGTTTCATATTTTATTTAATATATATAAAAAATTCAAGAAAAATT
>JAFGXH010000050.1 GCA_016936735.1 bacterium | reverse complement strand
TGACCTGAAAAAGAAAGAAAAAAATTAGCAGTTGGTATTTATATAAAAGCAAACTCATTGAGATTTAAAAATAATAGGTTTATAGTTCTTCAGTGTGTGTGATTATAGCTCATGTAAGGCTTTTTTGCTTCTCCAATATCCCTAAACCCTAAATCCCTCTTCATCACACCCTAAAAATGCTTTAGCATTTTTAAGGAACCCGTTAATACTTGGAGAGGGACTTGAAGAAAGAAAAAATAAATAAAGGTATGAATTCAAGAGTTTTTGATTTTAAGAAAAATCTATAAAAAAAATAAAAGAGACAGCAGAGTTTAATAAAAAGATATAATTAAAAACTGAATTATTAAAGTGATAAATTATAATTCCATTTTTTATAAAAAAATGATATTATGACTATTTTAAAAGAGTTAAAAAAGAGGCAAGGATAGAGTTTTTTTAAAGAGGTTTATGAAAGTAGCTATAATGCAACCATATTTTTTCCCATATATTGGATATTTTCAACTTATTAACTCTGTTGATAAATTTGTTATTTATGATGATGTCTCTTTTATAAAGGGTGGATGGATAAATAGAAATAATATATTAATAAATAATAATAAACAGCTATTTACTATCCCTTTATCAAATATTAGCTCTTTTAATACTATTAAAAACACAACTATAGATAAGAAAAACTATCCTATTTGGTTAAAAAAATTTGAAAAAACTATCTATTCATCATATAAAAAGGCCCCTTATTATGAAAAAATAGAGTCTCTTATATTTGATGTTTTAAAAACTCAAGTAGAGTCAATTTCAGATTTAAATAGAGATTTATTGATTAAAATATCAGAGTATTTAAATATAAAAACAGAGTTTGTAAATCATTCAGAGGTATATAATAACTCTTCAAAAAAAGGAGAGGAACGAATCATTGATATCTGTCTGCAAGAGAGTGCTAAAACTTATATTAATCCTATTGGAGGTATAGAGTTATATTCAAAAGATAATTTTAATAAAAATGGATTAGAGTTAAAATTTTTAAAATCAAAAAACATTGAATATAAACAGTTTAATAATGAGTTTATACCTTGGTTATCCATTATTGATGTTTTAATGTTTAATTCTATTGAAGATATACAAAAAATGCTTAATGAGTATGAGTTTATATGAAAGAGATTGGTGGTTATTTTGAATTAGAGCTAAAAAATAGTGGAGAGTATTATAAAGATTTAATAGCATTAAATAGTGCAAGAAACTCTTTAGAGTATATCCTATTAACAAAAGAGTATAAAAAAATCTATATTCCATACTACACTTGTGATGTTATATTAGAACCAATTAAAAAACTAAATATTGAGTTTGAATATTATAATATTGACTCTAATTTAGAGCCTATATTTAATAAAAATCTACTCTCTAATGAGGTTTTTTTATATACAAATTACTTTGGAATAAAGGATAGTTTTATAAAAAAAATTGTAAAAAGTATTAAAAATATAATTATAGATAATTCACAAGCGTTTTTCTCAACACCAATAAAAGGTATTGATAGTTTCTACTCTGCAAGAAAATTTTTTGGAGTCTCTGATGGAGCATATCTACACACAGACAAAAATTTAAATTATAAAATTAAACAAGATAAATCTTATGATAGAATGACTCATTTACTCAAAAGAGTAGATTTGAGTGCAATGGATGGATATTCAGATTTTAAAAATAGTGACAACTCTCTTAATAATCAAAATATCAAAGAGATGTCAAAATTAACAAAAAAAATATTAGCCTCTATTGATTACACTAATGTGATTTCAATCAGACAATCTAACTTCTTATATCTACATCAAAAATTAAAAGATAAAAATGAGTTAACAATTGAGATTACTAATGAGACTCCAATGTGTTATCCTTTTTTATTTAAATCTGAATATTTAAGAGCTGAATTAATTAAAAATAGGGTTTATGTTGCAACATATTGGCCAAATGTTATAGAGAGTAGCCCTGAAAATTCAAAAGAGTACTATTTAGCAAAATATCTATTACCATTGCCAATAGATCAAAGATATGATATTAATGATATGAATATGATTTTATCTATATTGGATTCAAAATGTTAAAGAAAACTGTTGTATTTATTGGAAATAGAGTTGGTTGTTTTGATGTATTAGTAAATAGTTTAAATTATGAAGTTAGTAATATATTTATTTTAGAAAATAGTTTTCTCCATAAATATATTAAAGATAAAAATTTTAAAAACATAACAATCTTCTCTGAAAATGATAAAGACACTATTATTAACACTCTTATAAATTTGGAGTATGATATATTGGTCTCTAATGGCTGTCCATTTATTTTACCTGCATCTAAACTTAAAGAGCAGAATAAAATTTTATTAAATACTCATCCAACATATCTTCCACATTTACGTGGAGCAACCCCTTTAAATGGTGTTTTTTATAAAAACTACAATTTTATAGGTGCAACAACCCACTATATTGATGATAATATAGATTCAGGAAATATAATTTATCAGGAAAAAATAGATTTAAGTGATGATATTGATCAGGGATTAATCTATTTTATCTCTTTTGATTTGGAGAAAGTGGTTTTTAAGAAATCTCTTGAAATTCTAGAGGATAATAACTTTAATTATATTGGTTTAAAAATGAATCTCTCTGATGGATGCTATTTTAATAGAACAGAGAAAAAACAGCAGTTAGATTTTACAAAAGATAATATAGAGTTATCTTTGAAAAAAATAAAATCTTTTGGAATCTCAACACAAGGCTGTTATGTAACAATAAATAGTGAAAAATACAGAGTTTTTGAGGCTGAATCTATTGCTAATCAATATCTTTTAGATAGATTTAAAGATGTATTAATTGGTGATATTGCTTTAGTTTATGGAGATAACTTTATTGTTAAATTAGTTGATGGATTACTAAAAATAAAAAAATGGTCAAAATTAGATTAATTGGAGTATAAATTGAAAGAACCTCTTGTCAGTGTATTTATGATGGCTTATAATCATGAAAAATATATAATTCAAGCAATTGATTCAATATTGATGCAAAAAGTTGATTTTGAATATGAGATTGTGATTGGAGAGGATTGTAGTACAGACCAAACAAGAGATATTTTATTATCCTATAAAAAAAAATATCCCAATAAATTCAATCTACTTTTACATGAAAAAAATGTTGGTGCAATGAAAAATCAAAATGCTGTTTTAAATGCCTGTAAAGGTAAATATATTGCATTTTGTGAGGGTGATGACTATTGGATTGATTCAAATAAACTTCAGAAACAGGTGGATTTTTTAGAGGCAAATAGTGATTATGGTTTAGTTTATACAAACTATAAAAGATTTATAGATAAATCTAAGCAATTTGAAACTATTGTAAATAACAATAAATATTCTGGAAATCTTCTTAATGAATTAATAATTAATAATTTTATTGGAACATTAACTGTTTTACTAAAAAAAGAGTTCATTGTTGATTTAGAAAAAGATTGTGAGGATTTATTTTTACAAAATCCTAAAATTGGAGATATGATTTTATGGATATATCTTGCTAATAAAACTAAAATTCATTATATTGATGATGTTACAGCAGTATATAGAGTTTTAGAAACATCTATATCAAATTCAATAAATTATGATAAACAAAAAGATTTTTTTGATGAAGGTTATAAAATAAAAAGCTATTTTATAAATAAATATAGTAATAATCTTAAAAAAAATACCGAAACTATATACAGAGAGA
>JAFGXH010000049.1 GCA_016936735.1 bacterium | reverse complement strand
TTATTTTTTAAAATTAAAAGTTAAAACAAAGTATTTAGTAACCCCTCTGGTGAGGGGTTCTGAGGGGTGGGTAAAGTTCACACGAAAAAATCAGGATAAAATCGGAAAGATTTTTTTAGTAAAAGAGAAAAAAAACTATATCAGGTCATGGAAAAACTTACATGAATAGGGTATGAAGGGTTTCTTTAAATATATTTTACTCTTGATAATATATTAATATTTTATTGTGAACAAGAAGTAGAATATCTGTTTTACCATCTTTATCCATATCAAAAATCTGCATCTCTCTTGGCTCTTCAGAAGCTAAAGCATCATCTCCTCTGTATGATTTTGTCTCAAATATTTTAAAACGAATTGCAAATGATAAATCTTTCTCTGTTAAATTATAAAACTCTACAAAATTTCTTGCACCATCAATTGATACAACTTTTAGTTTATTAAATGTTGCAACTCCAACTATTGATGATATAGATTTCGGATTTGGAAGTGTGTATGTTAATATGTTTTTTAAAGAGTATCCTCTATTTTTTGAGTCTAATACTGCAACAGAGTCTGATGATATAAATATAATTTCAGTTTTTTTGTCTCTATTTAAATCTTGTGACTCTATTTGTAAAACTTCAGATAAATTAATTGCTGTTGTCTCAATGTTTTTATTGTTATTATAATCAAACTCAATAAAACTTTTTGTTGTTTTATCAAATGATGCTAATTTTGTTTTTCCATTAAATGTTGAGATAATAACATTTGTTAAATCAGATTGTGTTGTTGTCCCATTCCACTGATTTTTTATCTGAAAATCACCATTTTCAAATGATATCTCTCTTATTATATTTTTCAAAGAGAGAAAAAAATGTTTCTCTTTATCTCCATTAACACTAAAATATGAGATTTTATCTGATGTTATATTTTTAAATAGAGTTTGAACCGTTTGAGACTTAATTGCAAAGGGTTTAAGCTTTTTATCCTCTGTTTGAAAGAAAAATTGAGCAGGCTCATAAGAGATAAATAGCAAAAGATCATATTTTCCATCACTATTAAAATCATCAATCATAATCTCATAAGGGGTATTATTAAACTCCTCAATTTTTGTTGTTGATATCTCTTTAAAACTATTTTTTGAATCAAAAGAGCCCTCTATTAACTCATAACTCTCATCATTTTTTGCAAGAATAAATATTTTATCATCAATAATATCAAAACCCTCAATAGATTTATTTATTGGAAGAAGTTGTGGAAAAGTTTTCTCTACTCTATTTTTATCAAGCCAACCAATAGATTTCTCTTCAGATGAGTAGAGAAATATTTTATCTTTTGTTGATTTTATTTTAGAGATTCCTTTAAAAGATGGATATAATTTATATTGACCAAGAGACTCTTTATTTGCTGTAAATAGAATCGATGATGGATATTCACTATCTGAAACTAAAATATCATTTTTTTTATCTCCATTTAAATCTCCAATCCAAACAGTTTTTTTATAACTTTTTGCATCTGTTGGAAGTGAATATATTGCTGGAGATGGAGTATCTGTTTGAGATGCCTCAACAATATGATCTATAAAAACTATTTTTGCATTTGCTCTTGATGATAAAATCTCATCACCCTTTATTTTTGGGAAAATATCTTTTGATGTTAAAAAATGAAAATTAGGATAGTTCACAGAGTACTCTGGTCCCATTTCACCACTATCCTCTTGAAATCTAACATGAAGTTGATTGCTTCCACCTGTTGTTACAAGAAGAATATCATCTTTTCCATCTCCATTATAGTCTGCACACTCAATTCCCAATGGAGATTTAACACTATATGAGAATGATATTGGTTCACTTAGTTCCCCTTTTTTATTTTGATATAAAATAAGAATATCTTTTTTAGTTAAAACAACTAAATCATCAAGTTTATCTCCATTCATATCTGATGCAGCAAGAGAGTAGAGTGATTGATGTGGTTCATTCACCTGAAAAATCTGTTTTTTTTCAAAACTATATGGTTTATCTTGGTGAGCAATAATAACCTCTCCTGTTGATGATAAAAATGCAATATCATTTTTTTTATCATTACTAAAATCACCAATAGCAATTGATAAAACAGTTCTCTCTGTTATGAATGGGATGTTTTTAAATTTTGTATTGAATGATAGTTGATTTATATTCTCCTCTTTCAAATTCTCTCTAATCTCCTTTTTATATCTCTCTTCATCCTTTTTTGAAAGTTGATATAGTATTGATATTTGAGCACTTTTATTATCAACATATAAAAAATCTGGTAAACTATCACCATTCATATCTTTTACTGTTAATGTATGTGCATCCTCAATACTTTTGTAAATCTCAAAATCTTTAAATCCAATATCATTTGCAGATATTGTTGAAACTGTTAAAACTGTTATTAGTATAGAGAGAAGTAGTCTATTCATAATAGTTCCTAAAAAAATATCTTTAAATTTAATATATAGAGATAATAATGTCAAGCTTTTCATTTTTTAGCTAATAATATCAATTTTCATTTTACATTATAATATAAATAGTTGTATAAATACATGTTATGTACGAGAGATTTTATTTGATTTTATTAAAAAAGAGATGAACAGCGTGGTTTTAACCCGCTGAAGTTAATAAATACATGTTATGTACGAGAGATTTTATTTAATTTTATTAAAAAAAGTTAATTTTATAGAATTATTGAAACTTTTTATTTTTATACTCGTCTTTTTGTAATATTTTTTTGGAGGTTTTATGAGGCATATAATAGTTTTTATTTTTATTGTGAGCTTTTTTGGGTGTGTTGGTAAAAGTGAAACAAGAGATACCAAGAGTGAGATAAAAAATAATCATTCAACACAAAATAGTTCAAACTCTACTAACTCAGAGAGCTCAACTCAAAAAAATAGTAATGATTTAACTAAGGGTAAGTTAAATGAGATTTCGACTAAAAATATTAATAATTCAGATTTTAAGGAGGTTAAATTGAGGCCACTAAGTGAACTGAAAAATTATGATTCAGAATGGAAAGAGGTTTTTAAAGATATTGGAGATGGTTTACCCAAAAGTGCACTTGAGAAAACAGAGAAAATCTATAAAGATGCACTAAAAGAGGATAATATTCCACAACAGATTAAAGCTCTTATTCATAAATTTATCTATATTCAACAGGTTGAGGAGGAGGGATTTGTTAAAATTCAGGAGGAGCTTCAAAAACTTGTTAAAGAGAGTCCAGAACCATATAAATCAATTCTTCATACAATGATTGCGGAGCAATATTGGAACTATTATCAACAAAATAGGTGGAGATTTTTAGGTCGTTCTGAGACTGCTGAGGTAAAAGAGAATGATATGAGAACTTGGAGTCTTCAGAAACTTGTTAAAGAGGTTTGGAATCAATATCATCTCTCTATTGAAAATAGTGAACTATTAACTCAGATTCAATCTGACTATTTTAAAGATATAATTACAATATATCAGGATACTCATAAATATCGCCCAACGCTTTATGATTTTCTTGCTCATAGAGCAATCGATTTTTTTATGAATCATGAGGCTGGACTTACACAAACTGCTGATGATTTTAATTTAGATAAAAAAGAGTTTTTTCTACCTGTTGAGCAGTTTGTTAATATTGATTTAACAACAAAAACAGAGTACTCTTTTCAAAATGCAACTATTCTAATTTTTCAAAAAACTCTTCAGCAACAGATAAAAAAAGAGAATATTGCTGGGTTAATTGATTTAGATGTTAAAAGATTAAAATTTTTATATGATAAATCAACTCTTCCAAATAAAGCAGAGCTTTATGAGGAGAGACTTAAATCTCTTTTAGAAAAATATCCATCAAATGAGAATAGTGGAGAGATTGCGTTTCATCTTGCAGAGCTTTATAAATTACAAGGTGAGGGAAATCCAACTGGTCCATATAGATGGCATCTGAAAAAAAGTTTAGAGCTTTGTGAAAAATATAGTTCATCAAATAGATGTGCCTATTTAATTGAGCAACTTAAACTCCCATATATTTATGCAACAACAGAGAGATTTATTCCATCAAATAGTTCATCTTTAGGTGAATTAAAATATAGAAATCTTGATACAGTCTATTATAAAATTGTGAAATATGACTCAAAAGAGTTTTCAAGTTCATATCTTTATGATGAGGATTTAAAAAAACTGATTGATAAAAAAAGTTTAAAAGAGGGAGCAATAAAACTCTCCAAAGAGGAGGATTTACAAATTCACTCAACTGAATTTAAAATAGATCCCTTACCATCTGGAGTTTATGTTATTCTATTATCAAAAGATACTCCAGAGAAAATGAGTATTAGTAACTCAAAACTCTATTATTCAATATTCAATGTCTCTCTTATTGCTTTTGCAGAGAAATCATCATATAAAAATGAGTCAAAAACATTTAAACTTTTTAATAGAGTTACAGGTGAAAGTTTAAAAGGTGTAAAGGCTCAAACATGGTATCAGGAGTGGTCATCATTCAGACGAAAATATGTTGATTCAAAAGGAAAATCATATAAATCAAATAGTGATGGTGAGATTGAGATAAGATATAACTCTAAAAAAAATGAGGATAACTATTTTAGAGTGGAGTTTACTTGGGAGGATGAAAAGCTATTTTTAGATAATAACTATTATCTAAACAGGTATTATGATTATAATAATAGAAATTTAAATACAATATTTTTTCTTGACAGAAAAATATATCGTCCAGGACAAACTGTTTATTATAAAGGGATTGCTCTCTATCAAAAAGATAAAGAGTTATCAAAAATTGCAAAAGATACCTCTTTAATAGTGAGCTTTTATGATGTTAATCATCAAGTTGTCTCAACTCAAAATGTTAAAACAAACAGTTATGGAACATTTAGTGGCTCTTTTGTTATTCCAACAAATCTTCTTAATGGTCAAATGTATCTATATACAGGTTATGGAACAGTATATTTCTCTGTTGAGGAGTATAAAAGACCAAAATTTGAGGTAAAGTTTCCAGCTTTAACAAAAGAGTATAAATTAGAGGATGATGTTACTATTATTGGAGAGGCAATTGCTTTAGCTGGAAATCCAATTGATGGAGCAGATGTTAAATATCGTGTTGTTAGAGAGGTTATATATCCATATTGGGATTACTACTACTACTATTATAGAGCAAGACCACAAAATAGTATAATGGAGTTAACAAAAGGTGTCTCTAAAACAGATTCTGAGGGTAAATTTGAGATAAAATTTCCAGCAATTCCAGATAAATCAATAGATAAATCTAATAGACCAGCGTTTGTTTATAAAGTTTATGCAGATGTTACAGATATTAATGGTGAAACAAGATCTGGAACGAAAGCAATAACTATTGGCTACTCATCACTACTATTAAAACTATCAATATCTGATAGAGTTGATAAAAATAGCTCAAAAAACTCTTTTAAAATAGATACAACAAACCTATCGGGAGATCCTCTTCCATCAAAGGGAAAAATCTCTATTTATGAGGTTGAAAATCTTACAAAACAGTTTTTGACTAGAGATTGGGGAGTTCCAGATAGAGTCACACTTGATAAAGAGATTTATGAAAAAGAGTTTCCTCTTTTTGATTTTGAAAATATCTCAAATCCTGCAAATAGAAAAATTGGTAAAAAACTATCAGAAGATAGTTTTGATACATCAAAAAATAAACAATGGGAGATTAAAAATCTTAAAACTCTTAAATCTGGAACATATCTTATTGAGATGATTTCTGGAGAGGAGAGTTTAAAAAAATATGTAACAATATTCTCAACAGGGGATAAAACTTTAGTAACTCCATCTGTTTTTGAGGTGTTTCCAATAAAAGCAGTTGCTGAACCAGGTGAAAAAGCACAGTTTTTAGTTGGAACATCAGATAGTTCATTAAATCTATATTATGAGTATTTTGAAAAAGGTGTTTTAAAAGAGAGAAATAGTATAAATCTTAAAAATGAACAAAAAATTATCGAATTTCCTATAACAGAGAGCTCAAGAGGAAATACACAGGTTCATTTTTATGCAGTTAGACATAATCGTCAATTCTCTAATCTTCAACATATTACTGTTCCTTGGAGTAATAAAAAGTTAAATGTTGTTTTTGAGACATTTAGAAGTAAACTTCAGCCAGGAGAGAAAGAGAGTTGGAAGCTAAAAATCACAGATAACTCTAATAAGCCACAAAAAGCAGAGATGTTGGCAACACTTTATGATGCCTCTCTTGACCTTTTAAGACAAAATAGTTGGTATTTAAATCCATTTCCATCATACTATCCAGAGGAGTTGTTTAATTTAGCTGTAACATTTGGAAATATTGCTTCAACAGAGAGGGGATACTACTCAATTAAATACTATAATTACAGATATTATGACACATTTAATTGGTTTGGCTTCTATTGGAATGAGTATTATCATAATTATAGAAGAACAAGTAAAAGCTCTGGAAAAGAGAGAATGAAAAAATCTAAAGAGGTTGTTTCTCAATCTGCTTTAGGTGGGGCTATTGCTGATGAGAGTTCAGAAGATTTAGATGCTGTTGCAGAGGAGAAAGTAATGGCTGAACCATCTGTTGCAGATCAACGTGGTGAGAGGGAAGCAGAGAAAAAAGAGGGTAAAAAAGATGCTGAAAAAGATGGAAGGGCTGATAATGCACCAGAAAAACCAAAAGAGGTTGAGACAGAGGTTAAAGCAAGAACAAACTTTAGTGAAACAGCATTCTTTTATCCACATATTGAGAGTGATGAGAATGGAGTTTTATCAATAACATTTGATATTCCAGAGTCTTTAACAAGATGGAAAATGTTGGGATTGGCAACAACAGAGAGTCTTGATATTGGAACAGTTGAGAATGAGTTAGTAACTCAAAAAGATTTAATGGTTGTTCCAAATATGCCACGTTTTTTAAGGGAGAATGACTCAATGATTTTCACAGCGAAAATCACAAATATATCAGATAAAGAGTTAAAAGGTGTCTCAATTTTATCATTTTTAGATGCCTCAACATTAGAAAATGTTGATAAAGCTTTTAAAAACGATAAAAATAGAGTTGAGTTTACTGTTCCTGCAAAAGGGAGTATTGTTGTATCTTTTCCAATATCTATCCCAGACTCTGTAGAGGCAACTGTTTGTAAAATTGTTGCTAAAACAGATAATTTAAGTGATGGTGAGGAGCATGTTCTTCCAATACTTAAAAACAGAATGCTTGTAACAGAGACAATGCCTCTTCCTGTAAGAGCAAAACAGACAAAAGAGTTTAAATTTGATAAATTAATAAACTCAAAAGAGTCAACAACTTTAAAACATTTTAAGTATACTCTTGAGTTTACATCAAACCCTGTTTGGTATGCAATTCAGGCTTTACCATATATTATAGAGTATCCTTATGAGTGTGTTGAACAGACTTTCACAAGATATTATGCAAACACAATTGCCTCATTTATTGCAAATAGTAGTCCAAAAATTAAACAGGTTTTTGATTCATGGAAAAACCTTCCAAACTCAAATGCATTACTCTCTAATTTAGAGAAAAATCAGGAGTTAAAATCACTTCTTCTTGAGGAGACACCTTGGGTTATTGATGCAAAAAGTGAAACAGAGAGCAAAAGAAGAGTCGCACTTCTATTTGATTTAAACAGAATGGGAAATGAGAAAACAAGAGCATTAAAGAAAATTATGGATCATCAATTACCATCTGGTGGATTCCCTTGGTTTAAAGGTATGAGAGAGAGTCAATATATCACAGCCCATTTAGTAACAGGTTTTGCTCATTTAGAGATGATTAATGTGGAGAAATTTAGTTCAAACTCTGATGTAAAAAATATGATTCATAAGGCAGTTCAGTATCTTGACAGAGAGATTCGTGATGAGTACAATCACCTTCTAAAAAGTAAGATAGATATGGAAAACTACACTCCAAGCTACTTTGTGATTCAATATTTTTATGCAAGAAGCTACTATAAAGATGTTTCATTGCATTCAGATTGTGAGAAAGCAGTTAAATACTTTAAAAAACAGATTGAGAAGTTTTGGCTAGGTTATAACAACTATGCAAAAGGTATGATAGCAATTGCAGCATTTAGAGATAATAATAAAGAGCTTGCTAATCATATTGTAAAATCTCTTAAAGAGCATGCATTATATTCAGAAGAGATGGGAATGTATTGGAAAGAGAGTTATGGATACTATTGGTATCAATTACCAATAGAGACACACTCTCTTATGATTGAGTTATTTAGTGAAGCAGGTGATCAAGATAGTGTAAGTGAGCTTAAAACTTGGTTATTAAAAAGTAAACAGACACAAAATTGGGGAACAACAAAAGCAACAGCAGATGCTGTGTTTGCACTTCTTCTTAAAGGTGATGATTGGTTAAAAGAGAGTAAACTTGCAGATATAACTGTTGCTGGTAAAAAGCTAGAACCAAAATCACAAGAGTTATCTCCAGAGGCTGGTACAGGTTATTTAAAATATAGTTGGAGTGGTTCTGAGGTTACACCAGAGATGGGAGTAGTGACAGTTACAAACAACAATAATTTAGTTGCTTGGGGTGGAGTTTACTGGCAATATTTTGAACAGCTTGATAAAATTACAAAAGCAGATAATACACCATTAAAACTTGATAAAAAACTTTTTGTTAAACGTGATGAGAAGCTGTATCCACTTGATAAAGTTGATTTAGTTGTTGGGGATAAAGTTATTGTTAGAGTTGAGCTAAGAGTTGATAGAGATATGGAGTATGTTCATATGAAAGATTTAAGAGCATCCTCATTTGAACCAATCAATGTTTTATCTGGATATCGTTGGCAGGATGGTTTAGGATATTATGAAACAACAAAAGATGGTTCAACAAACTTCTTTTTTGACTATTTGAGAAAAGGTACTTATGTATTTGAATATCCACTATTTGTAACACATAAAGGTGAATTTTCAAATGGTATTACAACAATTCAGTCAATGTATGCTCCAGAGTTCTCATCTCATTCAGAGGGTGTTAGAGTTCTTGTAAAATAATCAAAAATAATCAATGAAATCTCATTAACTCTTTAATATAGCAAATATCTAAATAAAAGAATATTAATTTTTATATCTTGCAGTGCATTAAAATACACTGTTCATTAAAATAAATAAATGAAC
>JAFGXH010000048.1 GCA_016936735.1 bacterium | reverse complement strand
AACAATTTTTCTCAATAATAAACACTTTTTTATTATACTCAATCTTTTTTCAATAAATCAACAGGATTTAGCTTTTGTTTTCATCTGCTTTTTCTTTTATTTTGAGGGTAGATTTTTCTTAAATAGTCTTAAAATCGTAATTCAAGAGTTTACTTACAATCTGTTTTTAAAATTTCACAACCCTTTTTTGCACCTAAATTTTCTAATTTTTTAATTAATCCAATATTTCTCTTCTCTATTAAATAATCAAGAGCTGTTTTCTTTGTTGAATCTATATAATTTAAGGGAGCTGTTTCTAATATTAAATCTATAATTTCAAAATTTTCAATAACTATTGCAAGAATCAAAGGTGTTGTTATTATAGAGTCAAAATCAAAAACAATATTTGTTATTTTTGTTTTAAATCTGAAATTAAAATTTTTTCCATTTTTGATAAATAACTCTATAAACTCTTTATATTTTTTACTTATAAATGAAACTTCAACATCAATATCCTCTATTAATGCCCCTTTATCAAGTAACATTTTAGTAAATTCAACATTATTTTGTGCAATTGATAATGTTAAAGGTTTTATCTTTTTTAAAACACCCTCTTTAAAACTAAAATTATACCCTTCCAGATTAACATTTGCACCATTATCTAAAAGATATTTAAATAGATTTTTATTGTTTTTAAGAATTGATATAAGTAATGGTGTTCCAATATGTGTTGATAAATTAATGTTTTCAGAGTTTAATATCTCTTTAAAAAAATATCTCTCTAAATCTTTATCATTTGATAAAATAGGAAGTAATCTTTTTTTATTAAGATATTTTTTAAATAGGCTATATTTTTCAACAGTTATTTCTGAGCTATTTAAAAAACTATTAGTTATATCCCCACCTTTTTTAACTAAATCATCAACTCTTTTTTTATCTGAATCTATAACTGCTGAATATAACTGTTTATCCAATGTTTGACAAGGCTTTCCACCTTTTTGTAATATAATTTTTAATGTTTTTGAATATATTTCAGGCTTAATTACATTTTCAAACTCTATTAAGTAATCTAATATATTAGAACAATCATTTTCATATAAAGGGGTATTTATATTATCAATCTTTTCTAATAATCTCTCTATTACATTCCAATCACCAATAGTTATTACCTCTTGAAGAATTGTCCAATTATTTGCTAAATTATAGTATGGAGATAGGTTTTTATACTCCATTAAAAAGTTTAGATTGCTCCAATTTTTTTTATGAATTGAGTATTTTATTAAATTATCAAAATCAAAACTCATATCAAAAGAGAGTATATATATCTGCATAATTAATGTTATAAAAATCATCTTTTTTAATCTCCACAGTTAGTTTTAGTTCTAAAAAATTCTTGGCAACTAAGTCTTTTATTTAAATAATTAAGATTATCTTTAACCCTATTTTTATGATTAGTTTTATCTTTATTGGAAAAATCATTATTTGATTTACTACAGTCTTGATGAAAATGACCATCAGCAATTGTGATTCCGATTTCTGTAGTTATTTCTATTTGATCATTTCCTAATGATTTAGCTATATCATCTCCCGTATATGAAATTAATTCATCATTAATTTGATCGATTCGAAATCCTTTTTCTTGATTTGATTCTATTGATTCACAAGCAATATACATCAAAGATTCATAAGTAAGTTCATCAATTATATCCTGTTTGTTATTTTTATTAAATTTTTTAGAAGCTATTACCTCCTTCCTCCCATCCAAATCAACAAAATTCACAGGATTATTCCCAGCATATCCATAAAAATTGTTTCCTCCATCAAACTTGATAGGGTCTTTTGAGGTCCAACGCCCAATCTCGGAGTCATAATCTCTCGCTCCGAAGCGAATGAGTGCTGAACCCAGATGATTTGTTATAAATTTGTACTTCTGACCATTTTTTATCATATAATCAGGAGTATTTGATCTTGTTCCATACACAAAAAGAGAGATAATCTCATTGTTTTCATCAAGTTCAGCAATTGGGTTCAATTGGTCTCCATATAAAAACTTTTGAGTTATCACTCCATTAACTTTTTTGGCAACTCTTCGGTTTCTTGGGTCAATAACATACTCAATTTCTGTTCCATTTGGCAACTCAACACTCAAAAGATTTCCATTTGCATCATATTCATACTTTGTTACTCCATTTGAGTCGGTTTTTTCTGCCAAACTGCCCCTTTTGGTATATAAATATGTTGCATTATCATCACTCAATAGTCTATCTTGTGCATCATGAACAGAGTTATTGTTCAATCTGTTTCCATTATCATCATAACTGTAACTTTCAATCACCTCAAAATCAAGTCTATCCCTCTTTTTTTCTTGAATTTGTGCCTCTTTTAAATTTTTACCTGCTTTTTATTTTGGGTGTAGATTGTTATCTTGCAATTTTACAACTATATCTATTTTAAAACTAATTATACTATTTAATTTAATTTTATCTCTAAGATATGAGTGTTTTTTTTCATCTAAAACATCTAATATCTTTTTTCTAAACAAAGTTT
>JAFGXH010000047.1 GCA_016936735.1 bacterium | reverse complement strand
GGAGGTAGTAGTTCATTATGGACGATTTAGTCTGGAGTATAATAATTCTTGTTGTGTTATTCTTATTATCTGCATTTTTTTCATCTGCTGAAACAGCCTTTACATCAGTTAGTAAATTTAAATTAGAAACAAAATCAAAGGCTGGAGATAAAAGAGCTCAACAGATACTCTCTCTTATAAAAAATCCAAGCCATTTTTTTACAGTTATTTTACTAGGAAATAATATTGTAAATATTGCTGCAGCCTCAATCTCAACATATATAATAATGAAATTGGTTAAATCTCAAGAGTATGCTGTTCTCATATCAACATTTGGTGTTACATTTTTTGTTTTGATATTTGGAGAGATTATTCCAAAATCTTTAGCAAGTTTTTACTCAAATCAATTTGCAAATAGTTACTATATTTGGGTTAAATTTTTTGATTTTATTTTTTCTCCAATTATCTGGTTTGTTAAATTTATAACATATCCCATTTTAAAACATGTTCAGAATCCACAAATTCTTCATTTTACAGAGGAGGATGTTAAGCATATTATTGAAACAAGTAAAGAGAATGGAGTTTTAGACCCTAAAGCATCTGAACTTATATCAAATGCTGTAGAGTTTAAAGATATATCTGTATCGGAGATATTAACTCCAAGAGTTGATATCTTTCGCTTAGATATGAATATAGCTATTCCAGAGGCGATTGATAAATCAATTCAGGCTGGTTTTAGTAGAATTCCAATAATGGAGGAGTCTGTTGATAAAATAGTTGGTATTGCATATTTAAAAGATATGATAAAACTTTTTTATCAAGATAAAGAGGCTGCAAACTCTATTTTAGTAAAAGATATTATGAGAAAACCTTTAAGAATTCCTGAAGATAAAAAAATTAGTGATCTTTTAATTGAGATGAGAAGTTCTCATATTCAGATGGCAATAGTTATTGATGAGTATGGTGGAACTGCAGGATTAGTGACTATTGAGGATATTTTAGAGGAGATTGTTGGTGAAATTCGTGATGAGTATGATGAGGAGGAGGATACTATTATTGAATTTAATCAACATGCACAAACTCTTATCACAACAGGACGTGCAGATATTGGAGAGATAAATGAGCGTTTAGAGCTTAAACTTCCAGATGATGATTATGAGACTATTGGAGGTCTTGTTTTTAATGAGTTAGGAAGAGAGGTTACTGTTGGAGATAAAGTTTTAAAAGATGGTGTTGAGATTATTGTTGAAGAGATTGATGGAATGAATTTAAAACGTGTTTTAATTCAAAAAGCAATAGAAAATGATATATCATCAGAAGAGTCTATTCAATAGATTTTTATCTATAAAGTAAAATATTTTCAATTGAATTTTTTTATATTATAACAGTCTAATATTATGTTTTTTTTGGGGTTTATTATGAAAAAATACTATAACAAAAAACATCAAGCTCATCCAGATGATGCACATACAGATGCAAAAAGATGGTTTAAACAGAAGGGAAGAAAAAAACTTCGTAAAAAACTTAAAGAGGATTTGAAAAAAGAGGGATTTTAAAAAATAGCCTCAATTGATTCAAACTCATTTTTAATTCTCAATAAAATTTTATTAAACTCACTCTCCTTTACTGATAATTTATATTTCTCTAAAAAATTTAATATGTTTGTATTATCCTCTTGAAAACTATTTTTTAAAAGAGTTGATGCTATTTGTGTTGATAAAAATATATTTTTTTGTAAATTTGATGAAACTGGAGTAGGGGGAATATGATGGACTCTAACAGAGTCTATCTGTTGCATTGAGAAGTTCCAACTATTTAAAATAAATGCAGATAGTTTCATATGAATTGATGTTGATATTTTTGAAACAAAAAATGGATCTGGCCACTCCACCATTTTGTAGAATTTTCTATACTCCTGAATAGAGTGATAAACAACAATTTGTCCAACATCATGAAGTAGGGCTGTTGTGTATGCCTCTGTTGGTGAGATATTTAAAAAATATCCTAATTTTGAGGCTATTAAAGAGCTCAATAGAGAGTGTCTCCATATATTTGATATTGCATCTTTGTAATGAGCATGTTGAAATATTTTTGATTTAATAGAGATTGCTAAAACTAACTCTCTTAATCCATCTATTCCAATTCTACTAATTGCAACAGATAAATCTGTTACATCTTTTAATCCTTTATAATATGGAGAGTTAGCTAATTTTAAAACTTTTAAGGCTATAACAGGGTCATTTTGAATAATCTGTTGATAATCATTAAAATCTGCCTTAGTGTTATATGAAAGAGCAATTATTTTTGTTGCAATAATTGGTAATATTGGAAGCTCTATTTTTTCAGAGTCTATTAAATTTACAATATATTCAATTAATTTTATATCATTTTTATTTGTTGATGTTGTTTCTGCAATAATATAATCAATTATCTCCTCAGCAGATTCCCATTTATAGTTAATCTCTTTTAAAATCTCATCACCTATCTCTATTAAATCCTCTGTTTCATTTTTTTTTTCAATACTATTTACAACTTTTTTATTATAACTATTATTTAAAGTGTTTTGATCTGTTATATTTTTCTCTGGTTTATTTTTTTTTCCAAAAAGAGATGAGAAAAAACCCATAATCTCCCCATAAAACATATATTGTCATTTTAGATTTTAGAGGGTAATATATCAAGAAAAAAGGGATATAATTTATTAAAACATCATAAAAAAAACTATTTACTCTATTTCAAAATTAAAATATACCCAATATAATGGAATCTCTCTAAATAGATATGACTCTAATTTATAAATTACTACACGATAAAAACCTTTTTCTAAAACTATATTATCACTATTTTTTTTTGAGGAGCTATAAAGTGAGCCATTTTTGTATATATCTATTTTCCATATTTTTTTGAGGGTAGATATCTTATACTCTAAAATATTCTGTTTTATGCTATAGTTGAATAGCGTTCCAGATGCTATTTTTTCGTTAGCTGAGAAGTAGTTTCCTGTTTTTAACGACTCTATAATTGAGCTACCCTTATAGTATATTGTATAAAAATCGAGTAAAAGTGAGTGAGCAGAGCTATCTGTGTTATTATATGATGGAATAAAGTAGCCAAAAGCGATTTTTAATTGAGATTCAACTATTTTTGTTAATCTTAAAGAGTACTCATAGTTATAAAGCTCACTGGAGGCAACTAATCCTGCAATTAGGTGTATAAATGATATATATGGGAAGTAGAAAAACGATTCAAATGCAATTTTTCCATTAAAAAGCTCAACAAATCTGTAGTATCCAAGAGAGTTTCGCTGATAACTAGTTGAATCTAGTGAGTGTTTTGCAATAATAAATGGAGATTCTATTTTATTAGAATTTAAATCTTTATTGATTTTGGAATTATTAAAATCTTTTATATTATATTTTAAAAAATCCTCCTTTGTTGTTGCTGAAGTATTTGAATAGAATCCAAATGCTGTTTCATAAATTGGTATAAATTTTGAGTCATTTGGGTTAAATCCAGATGAATCGAAAATAACCTCATCAAAAGAATTAAGATATTTTTCAGATTTTTTAAAATCAGCCTCATTTGAAAATGATATATTAAAAACTCCTCTTTTAAAGTCTGTTTTAGATTTTTCATTAATTTTCTCAAAATCAAAGAAAATAACAAAAATTACAAAAGAGATCATTAATAAAATAACTATCCATAATATAGTTTTAAAAATTTTCCCGATTTTATCAAGTTTATCCTCAATTGAGTAGACTTTTTTTGAGTTTATATGATTTTCAAGAAGCTCTGTTAATTTATCAAAATCAACCTGTTTATTATTGTCCATTTATTCATCTATAAAATATTAAAATTTCCTAATAATATCCCATTTTTAATTAAGAGGATATTCAAGACTATTCTTAATAGATTTTTCTACCTATTTTTATGGATTTTCCCCTCACCACTATGTGGTGATGGGGAATTTTTCTTCTTTTTAGTAAATAAAATTAGGATTTTACTTACTTTTTAAGTCCCTCTCCAAGTATTGGGGAGGGATTTAGGGTGGGGGTTCTTTT